>DATMNS010000001.1:0-2703 GCA_035568735.1 Chthoniobacterales bacterium
AAGAATCGAAAGCTGGCAGCCGCGCTCGTTAGGCGCGGGCGGCGTGATAATGGTGAAGAGATTGGAAGGCGCACGCGCGAGCAGAAACTCGAGATAGCCGGTAAGACGGGTTGACTTGGCGCGGAGCGCGGCCATCCCGCCGGCTTCGTCGAAGATCGCGAAAGAGGTCCGCAACGGCGCCATTGCGAGGATGGGCGGGTTGCTCAACTGCCAGGAATCGGCCGAGGGCACAGGCACGAAATCGGGCTCGAGCTGCATGCGGAAACGGGTCGCGGGATCGTTGCCCCACCAACCGGCGAGGCGCGGCAGGTCGCGATTGGTCGCGTGCCGCGCATGCACGAAAGCGCCCGCGACCGCACCCGGGCCGGAGTTGAGATATTTGTAGGAACACCAGACAGCGAAATCGACGTTCCAATCGTGCAAGGCGAGCGGTACGTTGCCGGCCGCATGTGCCAGATCGATCCCGACGATGCAGCCGCGGGCCTGCGCGGCCGCGGTGATTTTCACGATGTCGAAAAGCTGCCCGGTGAAGAAATTCACTCCGGCGAAGAGGACGAGGGCGATTTCGTCGCCGTGTTTCTCGAGCAACGTCTCGATGTCTTCCTGCCGGATGGCATGCTCCCCGGCCCGCGGGCGCGCGAGCAGGAGCGAGTCGTTAGGCGAGAAACCGTGGTGCGCGATCTGCGACTTGATCGCGTAGGTGTCGGAAGGGAAAGCCGGGTCTTCCATCAGGATTTTGTTCCGCGCCTTGGTCGGCCGGTAAAACGTCGCCATGAGCAGGTGAAGGTTCACCGTCAGGCTGTTCATGCAGACGACTTCGTTAGGTTGCGCGCCCACCATCCGCGCTGCCGGCTCGCGCAGCGCCTCGTGATAGGAGTACCAGGGCGTCGCGGCATCGAAGTGGCCGTCGACCGCGAGCTTTGCCCAGTCGTCCAGTTCCTGGTCGACGATTTGCCGTGTCGCCTTCGGCATCAAGCCTAACGAATTTCCCACGAAGTAGATAAGCGCTTTGTTATCCGCCCCGACCGGAATGTGAAAGCGATCGCGCAAGGCGTGGAGCGGATCCTCGCGATCCTCTTGCAGGGCGAAATTTTCGTCGGCGGAATAGGAAGTTGGCATGGTGAGTTTTGAAAACGGCTAACGAGTCGCATCCGTGGTCAGCGAGCGACCTCCGATGGGCTCGAGGCGGCCCAGCGGATCTTTCCAGATACCGCTGACGACGAATTCGCGCCCAAACTTTGCGAATTCCGGGGTGACCCATCCCATTTCGACAAAGCCCTCGAAGATGGTACGATCGATTTCCGGCGCAAAGAAACTGCGCACCAGCCAATGCATGGCCCGCCAGTGATCGTCCGCCACGAGGTCGGCTTTGCGGGCGACGAACATCTCTTGCAGCTGTTCGACGTAGGCGCGCAAGCGGAAGACCAGGTCCCAGTTTCCATCGAGCAGCGAGAGCGTCTCTTCCAGCGGAGTTCCAATGGTCGGCGGCGCCCATTCCTTTCGGAAATGGACGGCCCAATCCTGCCGCGCCGCGATCGCGTCTTTCATCAGGGCATGACTCGTCTCGAAGTGTTGCGCCCGCCGGGTCTCTTCGGTTTGCCGTTGCATTTCCTCTACCTGCCGACGTTGGGCGTGGGCCTGGGAACGCGCATAAATCAGCGAGATGGTGGCGAGAATCGCGCCCGTGATTCCGGTTAGAGTTCCTGCGTCAATATTCACGCTTCGGAATCCATGATGAATGAATCAAGCCTGCGGAAAAGGAGGAACTAAGGTTTGCTCGGCAGCGACTGCATGAACTCGATCGTGGTGCCGTCGGGATCACGCACATAAACAACACGCTTGCCCGCGTTCGGGCCGGCTTGGAGAGGCTGCGCTTTTCCCGCTGCCTGCCAGCCGGAGGCGGCGATGGCGCTCAGGACGGCGTCCAAATTATCGACCACAAACGCGACGTGGACCGACCCGACATCGCAGGGACGCGGACGAACGTGTTGCCGACCGGGCGGCGCCAGATACTCGAGCAATTCGATCTTGTGCCCATAGCCTTTGAGGACGGCGATGGAAATCGCGGCGCCGGGAACTCCGGTGATTTCGCTCGCCAGACTGCCGGTCTGGTGCGGTCGATGGGAGACCTCAAAGCCGAGCACGTCGCGCCAAAAGGCGAGCGAGCGCTCCAGGTTCGCGACCGTGATGCCGGTGTGATCGGCGGCGAGGATGTGAAAGGGTGGCGAGCTCACGTCGTTACCGCATCGCTTAAGTCGTCCTCCGCGCGATTTCAACCGCGGCTCGCGCCGGCTGCGGAGTTCTGCTCGCTTCGCGGCTGAATTTTGAGTGTGATTTTTTCGACGTGCCCGCGAATCACCTGCACAACAAGAATTCAGATTGCCCGCTCAGATGCACGCCATTTCTCCAACCATGACCGCCTTTGCAGATGAGGAAGTTTTTACCCGGTTGCTCGAGCAACATGCCGGGATCATTCCCAAGGTCGCGTTTGGCTACACGAGCACCTTTGCCGATCGCGAAGATCTTGCGCAGGAAATCACGCTCCAGCTCTGGCGCGCCTACCCGCGTTACGCGCCCGATCGCCCATTCTCGACCTGGATGTATCGCATCGCGCTCAACGTGGCCATCTCGTTCCTGCGCCGCCACACGCATCCCGCCAGGCAAACCGTGTCGCTCGAAGAACATGAATTCGCAGATGAAAAG
>DATMNS010000002.1:0-3524 GCA_035568735.1 Chthoniobacterales bacterium
GCACCTCGTCTACGGCTGGGTCACGGAGACCGTGCGGCGCGCGGTGCGCAGGGCATTGTAGAGGGGCGAGGATCGCGCCCGGTTGGGGGTTTCGTCCTCTTAGAATCGTTGCCTTTATTCGTTAGGCCAGGCTCGCCTCTCCTCCGCGGCGTCCGCCAGAAGGGTGCGCACCTCCTCGTCGGTTGTCTGCCGAAAATTATCGTAAAACTGGCCGATGCCAAAAAACTCCTCGGGCTGCCACCCGCAAACCACCTCGTCGGCTTCCGCCTGCATCTTCCGGCAGGTCGATTCGGCCGCGACCGGCACGGCGATGATCAGGCGCGCCGGTTTGCGTCCTCGCACCGCCCGGGCCGCCGCCCGCATGGTCGCACCGGTGGCAAGACCGTCGTCCACCAGGAACACAGTTTTCCCAACGAGGGAGGGAAAGGCCCGCGCGCCGCGGTAGCGCTCCTCGCGCCGGAGAAGTTCTTCGTTCTCCCGCGCGGTCACCCATTCGATCGCTTCCTGCGCATGGGGCCCGAGCGCGGCAACCACCTCGGCGTTCAAGACCCGGATCCCACCCGATGCGACCGCGCCCATCGCGAGCTCCTCTCGCCCGGGCACGCCGAGCTTGCGCACCACGAAGACATCGAGCGGGGCCGGCAAGGCGCGCGCGATTTCATATCCCACCGGCACCCCGCCGCGCGGCAGCGCGAGCACGATCAGGTCGCGGCCCCCGCGAAAACGAACCAGCTCACGCGCGAGAAATCGCCCGGCATCGCTCCGGTCCAGGAAGCGCATTGCTTGCAAGGTGAAGCGTGAATCGTGCGCCAACAATTTAACAATTTAGCAATTTCACGCTTCCAACACTTGGTTTCCCCGCAAATCCAGACGAGGAAATCCGCGCCAGGCGCCATGAAAGAAACAGGAATCGAACGCACCGCCAATGTGCCGGATTTTACCGGCCGTCCGCGGCGGGTCGCGACCGGCGGCGTCTCCTGGCGAAAAACCTTCTCGGCCTTTCAATATCGCAACTACCGCCTCTACTTTTGGGGCCAGCTCGTTTCTCTGATCGGCACCTGGATGACGAACACCGCGCAGGGCTGGCTCGTCTACCAGCTGACCGGTTCCAAGGCATTGTTAGGCGTGGTCGCCGCGGCCGGGACCGCGCCCATGCTTTTCTTCGCCACCTGGGGCGGCTGGGCGGCCGATCGATTTCCAAAACGCTCCGTCCTCCTCTGGACACAGAGCGCCATGATGATCCTGGCGTTTGTCTTCGCGAGCCTGATCTGGTCCGGGCTCATTCGGCCGTGGCACATCATCGTCCTCGGACTTTGCGGTGGTGTCGCGATGGCCTTCGACATGCCGGCGCGACAATCGTTCGTCGTCGAGATCGCGAGCCGCGAAGATTTGATGAATGCGATCTCGCTGAACAGCGCGATGTTTAACGGCGCTCGCATCATCGGTCCCGCCGTCGCCGGTTTCCTGATGGCGAAAGTCGGCATCGCGCTCTGCTTTTTTATCGATGGCGTCAGTTTTCTCGCGGTCCTCGGCGGGCTCCTCATGATGCGTTTGCCGGCCCACCGCGGGCACTCGGCGGCGGGCGGCGCGCTCGCCCAATCGCTCGAGGGGTTTCGCTACGTCTGGAATCACACCCGGGTCCGCACCATTTTTATCCTCTTCGCGATCGTTGGAATTTTTGGCTGGTCCTACTCCGTTCTCATGCCGGCCTTCGCGCGCGATGTGCTGCACCTCGACGAGCAAGGCTACGGCTTTTTGTTAGGCGCGAGCGGCCTGGGTGCGCTCCTCGGCGCCTTCACGACCGCGACTTTCGGGGCCGGAGTTTCTGCGCGCAAACTGGCTTTCGGCGGGGTTTGGCTTTTCTCGGCGATGCTTTTGCTTTTCTCGTTCAATCGCAATTTGATCGTCGCGATGCTCTGTCTGGCCGGTTCCGGGTTTGGCATGATGCTTTTCTTTTCCACCTCCAACACCACCGTGCAGACCATTGTGCCCGACGAAATGCGGGGCCGGGTGATGGGCATCTGGGCGCTGATCTTCGGCGGCATGATTCCCTTCGGCAGCCTCGAAGCGGGCGCGCTCGCGCATTACATCGGGACGCCCGCGACGTTCGGAATCGGCGCCTGCATCTGCGCCCTCGCCGCCACGGTAACGCTGATGATTGTCCGCCGACGCGACGCGCAGCTCGCGGCCGCCGCCTAACGACACCGTTTCCCTAACTCTACCGCGGCCGCCGCTTGTGCCAGTCGGTGCTTTGCTCGAAAGCGTGCGCGAGTTGGAAGACGCGCGTCTCATCGAGCGCCCGGCCCATGATTTGCAGCCCGATCGGGAGCGGATATTTCGTCGCTTCCCGGGCGAACCCGCAGGGAAGACTGATCCCGCAAATCCCCGCCAGATTGGCCGCGTTCGTAAAAATGTCGGCGAGATACATGCGCAACGGATCCTCGGAGCGTTCGCCGAGCAGGAAGGCCGGCTCCGGTGTGGTCGGCGAAAGGATGGCCTCCACCTTTTCGAAAGCGCGCGCGAAATCCTGCCGGATGAGCGTCCGCACTTTTTGCGCTCGCAGATAATAGGCGTCGTAATAACCGGAGCTGAGCACGTAGGTCCCGAGAATGATCCGGCGTTTCACCTCGGCGCCGAAGCCTTCCGCACGGGTCCGACCGTAATGGTCGGACAAGTCCCGCGGATTTTCCGCACGATAGCCGTAACGCACGCCGTCGAAGCGCGCGAGATTCGCCGAAGCTTCCGCCGTCGCGATGAGGTAATAGGTGTCGATCGCGTACTCGGTATGGGGCAGCGAAACGTCGACCAATTCCGCGCCTAACGAACGAAAATGCGCGACCGCGGCTTCGAGCGCGGCTCTCACTTCCGGGTCGATGCCGGCGATCAGATATTCCTTCGGCAATCCCAGCCGGACGCCGCGCAGATCGCTTTCCAGCGCGCCGCTGTACGGTGGCACCGGCGCGTCGAGTGAGGTGGAGTCGTGCGGGTCGACTCCAGCCATCACCTCGAGAAGGAGCGCGGCGTCGCGCACCGTTTTGGTGAGCGGCCCGATCTGGTCGAGCGAAGAAGCAAATGCGACCAGCCCATAACGCGAGACGCGGCCATAGGTCGGCTTCATTCCGACCACGCCGCTCAGCGCCGCCGGCTGCCGAATCGATCCGCCGGTGTCCGAGCCTAACGACGCGATCGCCTCCCCCGCCGCGACGGCCGCGGCCGAGCCGCCGCTCGACCCGCCCGGGGTGCGCGCCGGGTCCCACGGATTGCGCGTCGGCTTCACGCTCGAGTTCTCGGTCGAGGATCCCATCGCAAATTCGTCCAGGTTCGTTTTGCCGAACGGAATCGCGCCGGCGGCTTTCAGCCGGGCGATCGCGGTGGCGTCGAAAATGCCGCGGTAACCACGCAGGATTTTCGAGGCACAGGTGCAGGGCTGTCCCGCGACGCTGATCGCGTCCTTGACCGCGATCGGGATTCCACCCAGCGGCAGGTTGACGTCAGCCGTCTCGGCGGCGGCGAGCGCGGCGTCG
>DATMNS010000003.1:0-3819 GCA_035568735.1 Chthoniobacterales bacterium
ACCGCCTCGATCAGGATTTCGCGTTTGATGCCGCGCTCCCGCTCGAGGTAATCCAACATGGCGATAAACTCAGCGTTCATGGAAATTAGCGTCCACCGACAAAAAAGAGTGGGACACCAGCTCCCACTCCAATCCAGCAACGGACTAGGCCGAGAAGTTACTTTTGGCGAGGCGGTTCGTCAAGTTCTGCGGTGGCCGCGGTGGACGAGCCCGTCTAGAATCTTCGCCGATGTCAGGTACGAGGGCGGTTCTATTGGTCCTGTTGGTCTGGGCGGCGATCTTTTTGCCGCGGCTCGGTTCGCTCGAGATCAAGAGTGAGGAAGGTCGCCGCATCCTGCCGGCGGTCACGATGCTGGACAAAGGCAACGCCGCCCACGGCGCTCGCGAAATCTTTCGGAGTTACCTCGTGCCGCAGGTCGGGAGCGAGCCATATTTCCGCAAACCCCCGCTGGTCAACTGGCTCGTCGCCAGCTCCTTCAAGATCTTCGGCGTCCGCAACGAATGGACCGCCCGGTTGCCATCGGTGCTCTGCGTGCTCGCAGTGGCCCTCGCCTTCGTCGGCGTCGCGCGGCGGAGCCTTGGGCCAAATGGATCGCTCGTCGCTGCGCTCATCTGGCTAACCAACTTCGGCCTGCTCGAGAAGGGCCGGATGATCGAGATCGAAGCGCTTTATGTTTCGCTCACTGCACTGGCCTTCATCTACTGGCTGAGCTGGTGGAAGGAACCTGGGCAGCGCTGGCTTGCCTGGACAGTGCCGTGGATCTTCCTTGGGCTCGGCCTCCTGGCCAAGGGCCCGCTTAATCTTCTTTTCTTCTACGCGGTCGTGATCGCAGTCTTGTGGCAGGCGCGCGAGCTCAGGCGGTTGTGGAGCGGACCACACTGCGTTGGCCTGATTCTGATGTTGGGAATCTTTGCGGCCTGGGCGATTCCCTGTCTGGAAATGGTGCGCGCGGGTCACGTCGCGACTGTCTGGTCGAGGCAGTTTTCCGGCCGGGTAAGCGGCGAGGACTTCAAATTTGGAGACTGGGTGCTCAACATCCCGCGCGCCATCGCCTACCTGCTGCCATGGGCGGTGCTGCTGCCCTTTGCCCGATTCCGGCTCCTGGAGGACACAGTGGAACAAAAATTCTGCCGCGCCTTGTCGGTCGGCCTGGCGGTGCCTTTCGTCCTCGTCAACCTGCTGCCCGGCGCTCTGCCGCGCTACACGATGCCGCTGCTCGCGCCCGCCATTTGGTTGCTTGCGATCTTCATTCGATCGCACGCCTTGCTTTGGCCCAGGCAATTGCGGAAGGCGATCACCTGGACGGTCGCCGCGACCACGGTCGCGATGTTGCTTTACTCCCTCGCGATCATCCCCGTTTTGCAGCGCCGCGAAAAGATTCGCCCGATCGCCGCGCAGCTCGCCGCCGCCATTCCGCCTAACGAATCGCTCTACGCCGTCGATCCCGATTATCAGCCGTTCCTCTTTTACCTCCCGCGGCCGATTGTCTACGTGAGCAAAGTCGCCGACCTGCCGCGAGACGCGCGCTACCTTTTGGTCCAGCCGGCGGATGAAAAGGCGGCGGAGGAATCCGCGCTCTGGGCACCACAACGGGCGGAGGCGATCCTGCCGATCCAGGATTATCGAGGACGACGCGTTATCCTTTTGCGGGTGCAGGGCAATTCACTCCGGCCGGATTGACAAACCGGCCGAAACGAATTCGTTAGCATGCTAACGATGAGGGAGATCGACCCTGAAACCATTGGACAGCTCATTCACGAGTCCGCCCGCATCTGGCGCAATAAGCTCGACCAGCGCCTTCGCCCGCTTGGCCTGAGCCAGGCGAAATGGCGCACCCTCGCGCATCTCTCCCGCGGTCACCTCACCCAATGCGATCTGGCGCAGCGGCTCAGCATCGAGGAACCGACTCTCGCCCGATTGTTAGGCAAATTGGAGTCGGACCGCTGGATCAAACGACAGTGCGCACCGCATGACCGCCGCTGCAAGACGGTGCACCTGCAACCGAAATCGAGCGCCCTCCTGCAGAGGATCGAGAAAACCGCGCGTGACTTGCGGCACGAACTTCTGGAAGCGATTCCGGCGCGGGATCTCCAAATCTGTCTGCGAGTCCTGACCGACATCCGCAACCGCGCCGCCAGCGTACCGACCCATGTCATGAACAGAAACGGCAGCCCGAAATGATCGCCGCCAGCAAAGTTGGCACCGCGACGCGCGAGACGGTCGGCGACCTCGAGCAGCGCTTCGGCCGCAAACCTCTTTACACTTTTGCCGGGATCGCCGGATTGGTCGTTTTGTTTTTGCTCATCCGGGTTCTGAGTAGCGGTAACAAGAACACGCCGCCGCCGCCGCCGCGGCCGGTTGCGGTGGCAACCGTGATCACAAAAGATGTCCCGCTCTATCTCGATGAGATCGGCACCTGCGCAGCGAATGAAAGCGTCCAGGTGCAGGCGCAGGTCAGCGGGCAGATCGTCTCAAGAGATTTTAAAGACGGCGCCTATGTGAAGAAAGGCGATCTGCTTTTCATGATCGACCAGCGACCGTATCAGGCGGCCTTGGATTCGGCGAAAGCCGACAACATGCTTGCCCAGGCGAATTTGAAACGGCAGTTGGAACTGAAAGCCAAGGATGTCACCGCGACGCAGGACCTCGATACGGCGGAAGCGAACGCCATGAAGACTGAGGCGGCGGTGGCCGCGGCGCAGGTGAATCTCGATTATTGCTCCATTCGATCGCCAATCGACGGCCGCGCCGGCCTGCGCCAGATCGACGCCGGCAACACGGTGACCGCGGGAACCAACGGGAGTGCCAGCGGGGCGGTCCTCGTGCAAATCGATAATTTCGATCCCATCTACACCGACTTTACGATTTCGGAGCCGGACATTCCACTCGTTAGGCAGTACCTCGGCGGGCCGAACCTGAGAGTGCTGACGGATGCCGAGAACGACAATCATCCGGCGCTGGAAGGACATCTTTACTTTATCGCGAACACGCTCCAGCCGGGAACCGGAACGGTGCAGGCCCGCGGTATCACGCCCAATCCAGACCACCTTCTATGGCCGTCGCAGTTCGTCCATGTCCGTCTGATTCTCGATCTCATCAAGAAGGCCAGGCTCGTCCCTAACAGCGCGGTGCAGATCGGCCAGAATGGACCCTACGTTTTCGTAGTGAAAAAGGACTCGACGCTCGACCTTCGCCAGGTGAAACAGGGGCAGAAGCAGGCGAACGATTTGACCGTGATCAAAGAGGGCCTGCAACCGGGTGAAACGGTCGTGACCCGGGGCCAGTTGCAACTTGCGCCCGGAACCAAAGTCGTGGTGCAAGAGACCGAAAAAACTCCGCCCGCCGACTCCGAAGGGACCAACTGACGGTGGCGGGCTCCCAAGGCAACGGTTGGGACGACGGCGAGCGGGGAAACGGCTCGGACAACGGCCTGCCCTCCGATCGCACGCCGGCGAAAGGCGAACACACCGCGGCCAAGAAGCTGGTACAATTCTCCTCCGGGCTTTCGCGGCCCTTCATTCAGCGCCCCGTGATGACGATGCTGCTCACGGCGTCGATCATCGTCTTCGGCACCCTGACCTACAATCAACTGGCGGTGAATGACCTCCCGGCGGTCGATTACCCGGTCATCCAGGTAAGCGCCTCCTATCCGGGTGCGAACCCGGAAACGATGGCGAACAGCATCGCGACGCCACTGGAGAAACAGTTCACCCAGATTCCCGGTCTCGCCCTAACGACCAGCACCAGTTCGCAGGGCAACACCTCAATTACTCTGCAATTCGATCTCAGCAAAGGAATCGACGCCGCCGCCACCGACG
>DATMNS010000004.1:0-6729 GCA_035568735.1 Chthoniobacterales bacterium
GACCGCGAGATGGGTCGGAATGCCGAGGACATAAACCATCATCGGCATCCGGATGTAGCCCGCGCCCCCGCCGAGGAAACCGCTGAATAACCCTCCGATAAACGAGACAACCACAATGATCCAGAGTGAAATCGACTTTACGCCGGAGGTTGGCAATGAAATCATCGGCCACAAACGAACGCGATGAATCGCCTGTGTCACCGCGTCGAAAGACGATTCATCTTTTGACCCGCGCCCAGGGCTCTTTTGTCCGGGGGGCGTTTTTCTCTTCTGGAGTCGGAGCGTCTTCCAGCTTTCCCACACCATGAAAGTGGAAATGCTCAAGTAGACGCCGATCGAGATCACGCTAACCACGAAATCAACATTGCCCGCGCGCTTCAGCATTTGAATAAGCTGCGCGCCCACTTCGGCCCCGCTGATTGTCCCGAGCGCCATGAGCAATCCGAGCCGCAGGTCGACGTTGCCCAACGCCCGATGGCGCTTCGCGGCGACGACCGATTTTCCGACAATGTGCGCGAGATCGGTGCCGACCGCGAAATTCCAATGCATTCCGACTGCGCGCAACGCGGGCCCGGCAATGAAGCTCCCGCCGACTCCGAAAAAACCACCCATGACTCCGATCAGAAACCCGGCGACAACCAGGTAGACCGGACTGATATCCGTTCCGGAGATCGGGAAGTGCATCGCCAGCAGGGTGATCATTCGGACCGGCCGCGCAGCAGGCGGAACAAGGAAGTGGTAACCCACTCGAGGACGACGGATTGCCCGATGATCAGACCGATCGAAAGCAAGGCGTAGAGTCGAACGCTCCTCTTGTCGAGGTCAGCGAGCCAGTCGCCGAGGAAGTGCAAGACGAGAAAAAAATAGGCGGTGACCAGAATGCCGTAAACGACCAACTCGATAAGAAAGGAGAAGAGTGTCTTGCGGTCATCGGCATTCATAAGGTCAAGGCGGAAGCTGGTCAGACAGTTCGGCCTTCGCTCATTTGGCGGTTGCGCTGCAACGCGTCAACCGAAAATCCTTTGCGCGGCGAATGAATCTTCCTACCTTCGTGGCCTCGGATCTTCCGGGGGTGGATTTATGGCTGATGTAGCGAACAAGTATGCTGAAAACGTGGAGGGGAAATTCTACGTCGATGATCAATGCATCGATTGCGATCTCTGCCGCGAAACGGCGCCCGCGAACTTCAAGCGGAACGACGACGGAGGCCATTCGTTTGTCTACAAGCAGCCCGAATCGCCCGAGGAAGAGGCCCTCTGCAAGGAGGCCATGGAAGGTTGCCCGGTCGAAGCGATCGGCAGCGACGGCGGATAGGCCCGTGAATCGAGGTGCGAGATTCGTGATTCGGCTTCGATTCACGATCTAACGACTCTCGACGCCACCATGGCCCAGCAGTCATCTCCTGTCGCCCTCACCGTCGCGGGGTCGGATTGCAGCGCCGGGGCGGGTTTGCAGGCCGACCTGAAAACGTTCAGCGCGCTGGGCGTTTTCGGAGTAACCGCGGTGACCTGCGTGGTCGCTGAAGTGCCGGGAAGAGTTTTGCGAATCGAGGCGGTCGACGCGCAGAACGTGCGTGATCAAATCGAGCTGCTTCTGGCCCATTTTCCGATCGCGGCGATCAAAACCGGGCTGCTCTTTTCCCCGGAGATCGTTGAGACCGTCGCAACCGTCCTCGAGCAGTCGGCCCAGGGAATTCCGGTCATTGTCGATCCGGTCATGATCGCGACCAGTGGTGACGCGTTGCTCCAACCGGCGGCGATCGAGGGTTATTGTTCGCGTCTTTTTCCGCGCGCGACGCTGGTCACGCCGAACATGGCGGAAGCGGCCGCCCTGACCGGGCGGCGCGTGAGCAATCTCGAGGAGATGCGGGTTGCCGGGAACGAACTGGCGCAGAAATTCGGGACGCGATTCCTACTCAAGGGTGGGCATCTGGGTGGTGCTCAGGCGACCGATTTGCTATTTGGAGGAACGGCCGTCGCGGAATTCTCGGCGCCTTTCGTTCAAGGCGTTTCGACGCACGGCACCGGCTGCACCTATTCCGCGGCGATTGCCGCTCGTCTGGCGCTGGGCGATTCGCTGCCGGAAGCGATTGCGCGGGCCAAGGAGTTCGTCAGCCGGGCGATCCGCGACCATTTTTCCTGGACGAATTCATCGGGCGAAGTCCACGCGCTGAATCACGAACGGCAAACCTGATCGGAGGGCGGGCGCTGTCCCGTCCGCGTTTTAGAAATCGAGGACAACACGGAGGTCGTCCCTCCAAGTTTCGCTAGGGCACGATCGGGTCTTCATGTTTCGTCCAGAGCTGTTCCTTTAAGGCGGCGAGGGCCGCGGCCGTTTCCGCCAATTTCTTACTCCGGCCGCTTCCTTCGCCGAGCATTCGATTTTCCCAGACGACGCGAACGGAGAATGTCTTTTCGTGCTCGCGGCCATGTTGAGCGAGCACTTCGTAAACCGGGCTGCGCGGCGAGATGGCCTGCAGCAGTTCCTGAAGCTGCCCCTTGGGGTTCACCTCCAGCGGTTCCTCCTCAAGGCGTTCCAGATCGTCCTGCATTTCTGCCAGAATGAAACGGCGGATGGTCTCGAGATCGCTATCGAGATAAATGGCGCCGAGCAGCGCTTCGAAGGCGTCGCCCAGCGTGGAATCGCGCTTCCGGCCCCCGCTCGCTTCTTCCCCGCGACCCATCAGCAGATGGCGCCCGAGATCAAGCCGGGCGGCGTGCACCTTGAGCGATTCGCGCGAGACGAGGCGCGACCGCCTTGTTGTTAGGCGGCCTTCCCCGGCCTGACTGTAGCGCGCAAAGAGATACTCGGTGATGACGAGCTGCAAGACCGCATCGCCGAGGAATTCGAGACGTTGATTGTCGAAACGCCTGCTCGTTTTTTCATGGGCGGCGCTCGGATGGGTGAGGGCCTCGCTCAGCAGGTGCGGATTGCGAAACTGATATCGGATACGTTCTTCGAGAGGATGCACGGAACGTCGTCGTTAGGGCAAGTGACCCGGCTGCTTCTCGAACACTCCGATCGAGGTCACCAGGTCGACGGCGCGTTGCAGGACCGCATCATGCAGGGTGGGTCTGTCCCCGCCCCGGGCGCGTCGTTGCTGCGCGGCTTCGATCTCCGGATTGGTGCCCGCGAGAAGGGCGGCTTCGTTGAGGTGCGGCCGGTCAGCTTCAAAAACAAAGGGGGCCATTCCTTTCGTTAGGCTCTGCTCAAAAATCTGTTCCTTCTCCGCCACCGGCAGCGCCACCGGCAGGTCCGGTTGCACGCCGGTGGGAAAGCGCGGCTGGTGATCCGGCAGGATCGCCTCGGCCACCGCGACGCGCAGAATTTTTCCGCTCGGCAGAGGCAAATCGGAGTAGTCGACCGCGCGTCCGGCGGTGGGTTCGCCAATGACAATGGCCTTGTCGTAGGAGCGGACGACGGCGGCCAGCACTTCCGTTGCGCCAACCGTTTCCCCGTCCACGAGCAGGACGACGAAACCGCTGTAAATCGGATCCTGATTGGAGGAAAATGCGCGCACCTGTTTGCCGTCCGGTCCGCGCAGGGTGAAAAGAAGTTTGCCTTTCGGGACAAAACGCATCGCGAACTCGGCCGCAGTTGCGTAGTCGCTGCTCTCGCTACATCCGCGCAGATCGAGAATGATTGTTTCCACTTTTTTGCCGGGCAGGCCGCGGAGCGTTGTGTCCAATTCCAGGAGCTGCGCCCGGTTCACATTTCCCGGGCGCAAATAGCCAATGTGGTCATCGATGATCTCGCGATAAAATGGCGTTGGCGTCGAGATGGCGGCAGCCCCGCGGGTCGGCAAGAGCATTACCCCACGACCAAGACGGCTGATCAGACCGGCGACGGTGGCTCGCTGCAGCTCCGTCTCGCTCAGCGCCGCGGGATTGATGTAATTGCTTTTGATGAGCGGGATGGCTCGCGCGAGATCCGCCGCGTCGAGGGTATCAATGAGGGCGGGGGAAGCAGCGGGAGAAAGAGCGGCCGAGGCGGAAGGCGGAACCGGGGCTTCGCCTTGCGCCGCGGCCGCCAGGAAAATCGTTAGGCTAACGCTGAGGACGAGACGCGGCATCGGTCGCCTCGACGTTAGCCGCAACTGCGGCAAGAGCAATGTCGCGACGATAGTGGCAGCCTGCAAAATCGATTTTCCCGACGGCTTGGTAAGCCAGGTCGCGCGCTGCCGCCATCGTGTCGCCGAGCGCCGTTACGGCCAGGACCCGACCGCCGCTGCTGAAAACGCCGCCGTTCTCCCGGCGTGTCCCGGCATGGAAAATGTGCACGTTCTTCATCTGCGCGCAGGCGTCGAGACCGGAGATTTTCTTCCCCGCTTCGACGTGGCCCGGGTAGCCGGCCGACGCCATCACCACCGTGACAGCCCGACGTTCGTCCAGGTCGATTTTCACCTCGTCAATCCGCCCGTCGATGGTCGCTTCCAGCAGCGGAAGCAGGTCGCCTTTGAGCCGTGGCAGGATCACCTGTGTCTCGGGATCACCGAAACGGCAGTTGAATTCCAGCACGCGCGCGATCCCGCTGCTGATCATAAGGCCAGGGAAGAGCAGCCCGGAAAAATGGATTTTTTCCTCCCTTAAAGCACGGAGGAGTGGGCGCATGATTCTCTCGTGAAATTGTTTTTCCAGATCGGCATCGCAGCCGAGCGCCGGACTGTAGGCGCCCATCCCGCCGGTGTTCGGGCCGCGGTTTCCATCCTGCAGCCGCTTGTGATCGCAGGCCGTGCCGAGCAGTTGATACTTGTCGCCCGCGACCAGAACGTGGAGCGAACACTCCCAGCCTTCGAGAAATTCCTCGATCAGGACGCGCGCGCCTGCCTCGCCGAAGCGCCGCCGGTCGATCATGTCGGAGATGGCTTCCGCTGCGCTCGCGGCATCGGGCGCGATCACCACCCCCTTGCCGGCGGCGAGACCGTCAGCCTTGATCACCACCGGGTAATGCAGTTTCCCGGAAAACCGGCACGCCTTCCTGCTGTCGTCGAAAACCCCGGCCATCGCCGTCGGCACGCCGGCACAGCGCATCAGCTGTTTTGCAAAAACCTTCGAACCCTCCAGTCGCGCGGCGGCCTTGGTCGGCCCGAAAATGCGCAGGTTCTCCTTTTGGAAGTCATCCACCAGGCCCGCGGCGAGCGGATCATCCGGGCCGACGACTGTCAGCCCAATCTGGTTTTCTTTCGCAAACCGGACGAGCCCGCGGGAGTCGTTAGGCAAGAGCGGGATGTTCTCCCCGAGTGCGGCCGTCCCGGCATTGCCCGGCGCGCAGAAAATCGCTTCGACCCGGGGCGATTGCTGCAGCTTCCAGGCGAGCGCGTGTTCGCGGCCGCCACCTCCCACGATTAATAACTTCATCGCGGCCGCCGTCCTGTTTCTGGTCTCCCCATATTCGCGATATCCACAGGCGACTCTCCGTCATCGGAAGCGAGGTTGCTGATTTTTCAGGCCCCTGGGGAACGCTGGAAGGGAGACGTATCAGAAATGCGTTCCTTGCCAAGCAAAATCGGCAGCTGCGCTCCAAACCCTCATTTACGCCCATACGCATCTCTTGGATTGTTACTCTCGCATTTGCGCGTGCCGACGGATTCCGTTACCAAATCCCATGTCCCATCGAACCAAAGGACCGTCGGTCATGAACGCACAGTGTCTCTCCCGCGTCGTCCTGAGCCGGATCGCCGACAAGTGGACTGCGCTCATCATTCACGTCCTCGCGACCGGGACGCGCCGTTATGCCGAGCTGCAACGCGAGATCGGCGGGATTTCGCAGAAGATGCTCACCCAGACCTTGCGCAGTCTGGAACGCGACGGCCTCGTCCTGCGCAAAGTGCATCCGGTCGTTCCGCCGAAGGTCGAGTACGCGCTCACCCCGCTCGGGCGGACCTTGATCGAGCCGCTGAACGCGATCTGCCATTGGGCGGAAAAACATTTGCCGCAGTTGGAAGCCAACCGCGCCCGGGCCCGGTCGATGGTGGCCAACGGCGCGAACTCGCGCAGCTAGGCCGACGGTCGGGGCCGGAGCCGTGCATCACGCCGAACCTATCGTCCGCCTGCTCGTGTTGGTGGCGGGGCTCGTCATTGTTTGCTCTCCCGCTCGTGCTCGCCGACGGCCCGCCTGTCCACGGTCGTAGCTACATTTTGTTTCTTACCCTTTGTGTCATTCTCACGACGCTCATCTTCCAGGGCCTGACGCTTCCCCTTGTTATTCGGAAACTCGGAGTGGAAGACGATGGCGCGATCGACAGCGAAGAACGCCGGGCGTGGCTCGAGGCGAACGAAGCCGCGGTCGATTTCATCGAGCAAAAAGCGCTCGAAGAAAAGCTCCCCGAGGATGTCATCGCCCGGTGCGCGCCGAGTGTTGCGACCGCATCGCGCAGCTCAACGCCTGTGGTGAGGAAAGCAGAAATCCCGGCGGAGTCGTGGCCACGCCGGTCTACTAGCGATTACAACATGGCGCCCTGCGGGTCGAACGCCGGACCATCATCGCGCTCCGCAATTCGCAGCAGATCAATGACGAGGCGTTCCGCCGCATCCAGCGCGATCTTGGCCTCGCCGAAGCGCGGTTGACGGGAGACTAAAATTTAGCTTGCCAATGGCCGCCGGGTGGGAGCAACCATTAAGGATGAAAAATAAACTCCTCAGAAACACGAGAGCTTTGGGCTTGGCAGGGTTGCTCATTTTTGTCTGCCCCGGCTGTTCCAAGCAGCAAGCCTTGCAAGAGCACAGAGGA
>DATMNS010000005.1:0-12356 GCA_035568735.1 Chthoniobacterales bacterium
CTCGTCGTCGCGACCGGAGACCCGCTCGATTTCGACAGCATCGACAGCCTCAGCTTTTTGTTGAAACGCGAGATCGAACTGGTCTGCACCACGGCGGAGAAAATCCACGAGGCCCTGATCAAGTACTACGGTACCGCGGAAGAAGGGGTCGACGTCTTGGGCCAGAAAATCGGCAAAGCTGGGCTTGAGGAAATCGACGTCGCGGAAGGCGCCGAATTGGCCGAAGGCAAGGGAGGCGACGCGCCGATCATTCGCATGGTTTCGATGCTCCTGCTCGAGGCGCACAAGCTCGGCGCGAGCGACATCCACCTCGAGCCGCTTGAGAAAAGCTTCCGCGTCCGCTTCCGGATCGACGGCGTGCTGCACGAAATGCAATCGCCGCCGAAGAAGTTGCAGTCCGCCATCATCAGCCGGCTCAAAATCATGACCGGCTCGATGAGCATTGCGGAAAAGCGTCTTCCGCAGGACGGCCGCATCCAGGTAAGGATGGGCCGCAAATCGATCGACCTCCGTGTCTCGACCATCCTGACCAACCACGGCGAAAGCATGGTGATGCGCCTGCTCGACAAAACGAGCTTGCTCCGCGGTCTGTCCGAGCTGGGCTTCCTGAGCGACGACCAGGAAACCTTCGAACACCTTCTGCGCGCGCCCGATGGTATTTTGCTGGTCACTGGCCCAACCGGCTCTGGCAAGACGAGCACACTCTACGCCTGCCTCAACTACATCAACAAACCCGATCGCAAGATCATCACCATCGAGGAGCCGGTTGAATACCAGATGAATGGGATCAACCAGGTGCAGGTGAATTCCGAGATTGGCATGACCTTTCCGGTGGCGCTTCGTTCCATCCTGCGCCAGGCGCCGAACATCATCATGATCGGCGAAATTCGCGATCTCGAGACGGCGTCGATCGCGACCAACGCCAGCCTCACCGGTCACCTCGTCTTCAGCACCCTGCACACCAACGACGCGCCCTCGGCCGTCGCGCGCCTGATCGATATCGGCGTGCAGCCGTTTCTTGTCGCCACCGCGATCCGCGCGATTATCGCGCAACGGCTCGTGCGGCGACTTTGCGTCAACTGCCAGGAACCGGGTCAGCTCTTGGATTCGGAGCGGCGCGCGTTACACATCGAGGCTCGGCAACTGGGTGAGGCGAACGTCATGCGGCCGGTCGGTTGCGAACGCTGCCGGCAGACCGGCTACAAAGGCCGGCTGGGCATTTTCGAGATCTTCGAGATCGACGACGCAGCGCGCCATATGGTGAACAACCGCGCCTCGACTTTGCAGCTGCGCCAGCGCGCCCGCGAGCTCGGCATGCGCACCCTGCGCGAGGATGGCGTGCGCAAGGTGCTGGCCGGCCTAACGAGCGCGGAGGAAGTGATTTCGATCACTCTGGGTGATTTGAATTGAATGACGAATTTTCGGATGCCCAATGACGAAGGAATGCCCAATGACAAATGATGAAATGAGATACGCGCGCTGCGAGTTCTTTCGTCATTCGAGCTTCGTCATTCCTCCGTCAATCAGCATTCGTCATTCCTCATTTTCCACGTGAACAACGAACGACTCGCCGATCTTTTCGTCGACCAGGGCCTGATGGACCGGGCCCAGGCCGACGACGTTCTGCTCGAGACGACCCAGAATGGGAAAGCGATCGACCAGGCGATGGTCGATCACGGGATTGTCGATGAACATCAATTCTACCTCGCGATTGCCGAGGCCCTCGGGACCGAGGTGGTGAATCTCGAACAGATCAAATTCACTCCGCGGATTATCCATCTCATCCCGGCCGGCCTCGCGCGTTTGCATCGCGCGCTGCCTATCGGCGAACAGGACAACGGGATTCGCGTCGCGCTCGTCGATCCGCTCGATACGCAGACGATCGAAGACCTGCGCTTTGCCTTGGGCCGCGACATCCGCGTCGTCCTCGCGCCTTCGTTGCAAATCGAAGAACGCCTCAAGAAGCACTACGGCGAGGACACCTCCAGCATGGAGGAAATCCTCAAGCAGCTCGGCGAAGCCGGCGAGCTTATGACCCTGGCGGGCGAGAAGGCGCTCGGTCTGAATGTGGAGGCCGAAGCGAATGCCACCCCGATCATTCGCTTCGTCGATTTGATTCTCTATCAGGCGATCCAGGACCGGGCGAGCGACATCCATTTCGAGCCGTTCGAGGCCGAGTTTAAAGTTCGCTACCGAGTGGACGGCGCGCTCTACGAAATGGCCCCGCCGCCGCGCCATCTCGCGCTCCCCGTCATCTCACGCGTCAAAGTGATGGCAAACATGAACATCGCCGAGCGCCGCCTCCCGCAGGATGGACGCATCCAGAAAAACATCGCGGGCCGCGTGGTCGATCTGCGCGTTTCGACTTTGCCGACGCAATTTGGCGAAAGCGTCGTCCTGCGCGTGCTCGATCGCTCGACCGTCAATCTCGATCTCGAGGCCCTCGGGATGCCGGACTACATCCTGCAGTACATCCTTGAGGTGATTCATCGGCCTAACGGAATCTTCATTGTCACCGGCCCGACCGGTTCCGGGAAAACGACCACGCTTTATTCCTGCCTGCGCAGGATCAACACGATCGATTCCAAACTCATGACCGCGGAAGAGCCGGTCGAGTACGACCTCGAGGGCGTAATGCAGGTGCCGGTGAATGACGCCATCGGCCTGAGTTTCGCCCGTGTCCTGCGCGCCTTCCTCCGCCAGGATCCCGACCGCATCATGGTGGGCGAGACGCGCGATCTTGAGACGGCGCAGATCGCGATCCAGGCCTCGCTTACCGGGCATCTTGTCTTCACCACCCTGCACACGAACGATGCCCCCGGCGCGATCGCGCGTCTCATCGACATGGGCGTCGAGCCGTTCCTTATTTCCTCCACCCTCGACGCCGTCCTCGGGCAACGTCTGCTCCGGAGCATCTGTCGCGATTGCCGCACGGCCTACCAGCCCAACGAATCGCTCCTCGCCCAGCTCAACCTTTCGCCCCGCGAAATTGGCGACCGACATTTTTACTACGGCAAGGGCTGCGAGAAATGCAATCGCACCGGCTACAAGGGCCGCAAAGGCATTTACGAGTTGATGCGCATCACCGATCCCCTCCGCGCTTTGATCAACGAGCGCGTTCCCTCGGTCGTCCTGAAACAAAAGGCGATCGAACTCGGCATGACTACCCTGCGCCAGGACGGCGTGCGCAGCATCTTCGAAGGCGACACCACGATCGAGGAAGTGCTCAAGTACACTTGAGGAAATGACGAATAACGAATGTCTAATGCCGGAGGAAAGACGAAGCCCAAATGACGAAGGAGGTCGTCACGCGATCATTTTGTCATTCCATCGTCCTTCGTCACTCAGAATTCGTCATCTCCTTCCCCTTCTCACAAGATCTCGACACAACTTTCCCTCCTCTCTATCCTTCCCGCCGTTATGCCGCGCTTCACTTACATAGCGCTCGACTCGCGCGGTCAGGAATCCACCGGTCTGGTCGACGCGCCCTCGACCAACGACGCCGTCGGCCAGCTGCGGCAGGCCGGTTATTTTCCGACGAGTGTTTTCGAAAATGGGCCGGATGGCGTGGCGGAAAAGAAAGATCGGCGGGCGACGAAGACCACCGCGGCGGCGCCGAGGGCCAAGGGGAAAGGGATCGTTCTCTTTGCGAAGAAGACGGTCAAAGCAAGAGTGCTGATGGTTTTTACCCGACAACTCGCGACCCTGATCGACGCTGGTCTGCCGTTGCTGCGCGGCCTCAATGTGCTCGCGAAACAGGAGCGCGACCTCCTGCTCAAGAGTACCATTCATCTACTGGCCGACTCGGTCCAGGGGGGCAGCACCTTCTCGGAAAGCCTCGCGCAGCACCCGAGGATTTTTAACAAGCTCTTTGTTAACATGGTGAAAGCGGGCGAGCTCGGCGGTGTGCTAGAGCTCGTGCTCACCCGGCTCGCTGAGTTCCAGGAAAAAGCGCAGAAGGTCAAAAATAAGGTCAAATCCGCGATGATCTATCCGGCCATCGTGCTCTCGCTCGCGATGGTCATCATGGCCTTCCTCCTCGTCTTCATCGTGCCGAAGTTCGAATCGATTTTCCACGATATGCTCGGCAACAAGCCGCTCCCGGCGATCACCCAGTTTGTTATCGGGATCAGCGGTTTCATGCAACACCACTGGCTGATCATCCTCGGGGCCATCTTCGTCATCCTCGCCGGTTATAAATTCATCTCGCGCACACCCGCTGGACGGGCCGTCATCGACCGACTCGCGTTGCGCGCGCCGCTTTTCGGCGACTTGACCCGGAAGAGCTCGATCTCGCGCTTCGCGCGCACCCTTGGTACCCTCGTGACGAGCGGGGTTCCGATTTTGGAGGCGCTCAACATTACGCGCGAGACGGCCGGGAACGCCGTCATCGCCAATGCCATTTCGCAGGTGCACCACTCGGTCAAAGAAGGCGAATCCATCGTCCAACCATTGGAGTCGAGCGGCGCTTTTCCGCCGATGGTCATCAGCATGGTCGATGTCGGCGAGGAGACCGGCCAGTTGCCGGAGATGCTGCTCAAGATCGCGGAAGTTTACGACGATGAAGTCGACAACGCGGTGGCGGGCCTGACCTCCATGCTCGAGCCAATCATGATTGTGCTCCTGGCGGTAATTGTCGGCACGATCGTGATTGCGCTGTTCATGCCCTTGATCAGCATCATCGGCGGCCTGCAGGCGCAAGGCTAGCGGAGGGAACAACGAAGGCCGACTGACGAATGCCGAAGGAATGTTGAATGACCAATGGTGATCGGCCTCGCACTGGCATTCGAGAACTCGGCGCTGACTCGTCATTCGTGATTCGACATTCGTCATTCCGCGCCTGCCGCGGTTTCACGGTCATCGAGCTATTGGTCGTGATGGCGATCACTCTCGTCCTGGCCGGCCTCGTCCTGACGACGAGCAGTTACGTGCATAACAAGGGCGCGCGTTCCCGCGCCGAAGCCGAGATAGCCGCGATGTCGGCCGCGCTCGAGAATTACAAGGCGGATAATGGGGTTTATCCGATCAGCGGCGCAACCAGTGCACTAAATGCACGAACATTTACCGACCCACGCGACTATCAATCTGCGAGCGCGGCTTTGTATCAATCACTCGCAGGCGATTCCGATACCGACGGGCTACCGGGACCAGGCGTGTCTTATATGGCATTCAAGCCTAACCAACTTTCGGGCAGCGGATCGACGATTCATATCAAGGATCCCTTTGGCAACAGCTACGGTTATTCAACAGCCGGACAAGCCGGAACCAGCGGAGTTGGCTACAACCCCACTTTCGATCTCTGGAGCACAGCTGGCTCATTCACTGACTCCGGTAAGTCGGGTTGGATCAAGAATTGGTAACGCGAGGCCGTCTTCCTGAACGAGCTGCAGCGGAGTCGAATGATCCCATGGAGTGACCGTGCACCTATCGCCGCGGGATCCCTCGACTGCGCTCGGGATGACGATTGCGGTTTGCTCTCAGTGCACCACCACCACGACCCGCCGATTGATTTCTTGTTCGGGAATCGAGGCATCCGGCGAGGTCAGCAAATTGGCTTTGCCATAACCGCGTGTCTCGATCTGCTCGGGATTGATCCCGAGCGCTTCGACCAAATACGCCTTCACACTTTCCGCGCGTCGCCGGCTTAAATCGAGATTGTATTCGTCCGACCCATACGAGTCGGTGTAACCCTCGAGCGTAAAGGTCGCGTTCGGGTTGCGCTTGATCAGCGTCGCGACCTTCTGCAATTGCTCCACCGCGCTACCCTGCAACTCGGCGCTGTCATACTCGAAAAGCTGATTGTTAGGCATTTTGAATTTCGTCCCCGCTCCGAGCGGACCCTTTTGCGAGAGAAGCGATTCCAAATCGCTGAAACCCGGCGCGCGATCGGTTCGCGGCCCGGCGCTGTCGCCCGGGAGGCCGTTAAACGTATTCGGTCGCTTGATTGTCGTGCTCGTCGCCAGCTCCGTGCCCGTCATCGCGGGCTGCGGACGGCCGGAGTCGGCGACATCATTGGACGGCGCCTGCTGGCGCTGCGCGTCGGGTGTCTTCTCGAGCGACTGCGCCGTCGTGCGCTCGATTTCATTGATCACGGAATTCAGGTTCGTCTGCTCGACCTGCGGTTTGTCTGGCAGGACATCGCGGGTGTCGTCCGGCAGGGCCGCGGTCGCGTGCACCTCCTGCAGGAGTTTGTCGAATGACTTCTGGTCATCCGGCAGTTGCACGTCGGTCTGGTCCGGATTCGGTTTCGCGGCCTCGGCCGCATCGCTGGACGATGCCTGGTCGAGCGGCTTGGGCGCGACCTCGACGCTCTTCACCTTGAATGTGGGCGGCGGGGGTTTTTCCATCCCGAGCGGCGCCGTTGGTTGAAAGCCGGTGCGATAGAAAAAAAAGCAAAGCAGTCCATGCAGGGTAAGCGAGAGGAGCAGGCCGACGAGAAGCCAGTTGCGCTGCTTGCTCCGGCCAGACCAGACCGGGAGAGGCGCGACGGGGCGTGCAGTGAAGGCGTTCATCCCGGGTTAGACAAACGAGCGCCGAAAATGTTTGTCAAACTTTCGGCCCGCCCTCCGGAAGCGGCCGACTTTGGTGGGGCGAGACGCTGTCGAGCCTGAGGGAAACCTTTGCCGCGGCCTGCCGCACGCCCCCGGCTCGAAGGAGTCTCGCCCCACCCGGGATTGCACGGGTTCACCTAACGAATGGAGCCGCGCGTTCGTTCGATGAAAATGCGCGCGGCACGGCGAATCTCCTCCGCCACCTGCGCGGCCGGCGAAACGAATTTCGGTGTAAACCACGGATACAATCCGATCAAATCGTGCGTCACGAGGATCTGTCCGTCGCAATGCTCGCCCGAGCCGATCCCGATCGTCGGGATGCCAATCGCCCCCGTGATCTGGCGGGCCGCTTCGCTGGCGACGATCTCGAGCACGACGGAAAAAGCGCCTGCTTCCTCGACCGCGCGCGCGTCGGCGAGCAAGCGCTCCGCTTCGGCGGCGCCGCGCCCTTTCACCTTGTAGCCCCCTTCCGCGCGCACGCTCTGGGGCAGCATGCCGATGTGCGCCATGAGCGGAATTCCCGCCCCGACAATCGCTCGGATCTGTGGGACGTGACTGGCGCCCCCTTCCAGCTTGACCGCGTGCGCGCCGGCCTCCACCAACTGGCGGGCATTCGCGACCGCCGCCTCCGGGGTGTCGTAGCTGCCGATGGAAAGGTCGGCAACGAGCAGCGCTCGCTTCACCCCGCGCGCGGCTGCTCGAGTGTGGTGGAGCATCTCCTCGAACTTCACCTCGGTCGTGTCCGTGTAACCGAGGACGACCATGCCTAACGAATCGCCGACGAGAATGATGTCGATCCCACTTTCGTCCAGCAGGCGAGCGGTTGGATAATCGTAGGCCGTCAGCGCGGTAATGCGTTCCCGGCGGCGTTTTCGCTCCCGAAAATCCTCCATCGCTGGCGACACTACCATTGCCGGGCGGAACGCACCACTGATGGCCCGTGGGTCAATTCCTCGCTGAGTTCGCCCACCGTCCGGGCGTGCCCCGGCAGCACGAGATTGGGGCGAATTTCAGCCAGCGGACGAATCACAAACCCGCGCAGCTGCAAACGGGGGTGGGGCAGTTGCAGCAGCGGTTCGTCGATGACGCGCGCGCCGTGATAAAGCAGATCAAGGTCGATCGTGCGCGAGTGGTTGCGGGCGTGCTCCGCCGGGCGCCCGAGAGCGGCTTCAATCTTGTTCAGCTCTTCCAGCAGCCGGGAGGAAGCTCCCGTGTAGCCAATCTCGACCACTGCGTTGAGAAACTTCTTTGCCCCGGGCTCACATTCGACCGGTTCCGTTTCGTAAAGGGCGGAGGAGAGAAGCGGCGGCGATACCTCCGGGAGGGCGAAGATACGGGCCCGCGCGTTCGTTAGGCAAGAAAGCCGGTCGCCGAGATTGGAGCCGAGCGCGATCCCGGCTCTCATCGGTAGCGCCGGGTGTGTTGCCCGCAGTCTACCGTCAGGGGGCCGGCACAGCCGCCTCTACAACCCGATGACATTTTCCATGTTGTAGAGCCCGGGCGGTTGCTTGAGCGCCCAGCGCACGGCGCGCAACGCGCCCACGGCGAAAGTCTCGCGGCTCGACGCGCGATGCGTCAGCTCCAAACGTTCCCCCGCTCCCGCGAAAATGACGGTGTGCTCGCCCACGATGTCACCGGCACGAATGGAGTGCGCCGGGACGGCGGGATGGCCGCCGCGCATTTCCTGCAAAATTTCCAAAAGGCGTTTCGCGGTCCCGCTCGGAGCGTCCTTTTTCGTGCGGTGATGCAGCTCCACCACCTCGAGATCGAAATCGTCGCCTAACAACTCCGCTGCGCGCCGGGTGAGCGCGAAGAGGACGTTGACTCCGACACTGAAGTTCGCGGCGAAAACGAGCGGGATTTTCTGCGCTACCGCCGCCACGGCCTCCTTTTGCGCGGCACTATGGCCGGTTGTCCCGAGAACGAGCGGCTTCCCGTGCTGCGCGCAGGCCTGGCAGACGGCTTCCGTTGCATCGGCGTCGCTGAAATCGATCACCGCGTCGC
Organism: Chthoniobacterales bacterium; assembly: GCA_035568735.1. Taxonomy (GTDB): domain Bacteria; phylum Verrucomicrobiota; class Verrucomicrobiia; order Chthoniobacterales; family UBA10450; genus Palsa-1392. The sequence goes on from DATMNS010000005.1 coordinate 8,556, forward strand.
AGTTTTCGATCACCCGCGCGACGGGATCGCCGCGCTCGATTCTGGCCGAAATCGTTAGGCTGGTGTCTTTCGCTGCGGCTGCGGCCACCGCCTGGCCCATCCGACCGTTGGCGCCGACGAGCAAGATGCGCGTCACACTCATCCGCCAGTCTTTTCCAGGGCGTCGAGCGTTTTGCGCAAACGTGCACTGTTCGCTTCCGTCATTCCCACGAGCGGCAGCCGGCATTCGGCCGACATCACCCCGCGCCAGGCGAGGATGGTCTTAGCCGGCACTGGATTGGGCTCGATGAAAATGTCCTTGAAGAGGGCGAAGAATTTCCGGTGCAGCGTGCGCGCTTCTTCCGCCTTGCCCTCGAGGGAGAGTCGCACCATTTGACTGACTTCCGCCGGGAAAAGATTGGAGGCGACGCTGACCACTCCGGCCGCGCCGACGGCCAGAAAAGGCAGGGTCAACGAATCGTCGCCGCTCAGGACGGTAAACCCATCCGGCAGCCGGCCGACCAGCTCGCTCACTCGGTCGACGCTCCCGCTCGCTTCCTTGATCGCGACGATGTTGGGGCAGTTTTCCGCCAGCCTAACGACTGTATCCGAGGCGATATCGACCCCGCAGCGTCCCGGAATATTGTAGAGCACGAGCTTGAGCGACGTCGATTCGGCGATCGCCGCGAAATGCCGGAAAAGCCCTTCCTGGCTCGGCTTGTTGTAATAGGGCGCGACGAGGAGCGCTCCGTCCACCCCGATTTGCTCCGCCTCCCTGGTGTGCGCGATCGCGTCCCGGGTCGAGTTCGAACCCGTGCCGGCGATGACCTGGCAGCGCTTGCGCGCCGCCTGGACCGCCAACTCAATGACCTGCCGGCGTTCGCCATGGCTCAGGGTGGGCGATTCGCCCGTCGTCCCGACCGGCACGATCCCGGTGATGCCGGCGGCGATTTGCGCTTCGATGAGCCGGGCAAAGGCTTCGTAGTCGACCTCGTCGTTCTGGAACGGAGTGACGAGTGCTGTGTAGGTGCCGCGGAACATGGTGAGGCGCGCGAACGGCTAGGACGGTTCTCGATTCTTCACAGCTCAATCGTCCCCTCGAAAACAAAATCGGCCGGGCCGGTCAAAGTGACGTTGCTGAATTGATCGCCCCTCCGGGTGAAATCAACCTGCAAGGTGTCGCCGCCGCGCACCAGGATATCGATCGGGCCGGCCACGTTTTCATTCGCCGCAAAAATGAGCGCGCTCGCGACTACCCCAGTGCCACAGGCGAGGGTCTCATCCTCCACGCCACGTTCGTAAGTGCGGATCGCGATGCCGCGCGGACCGCGCCGCTCGCTGAAATTGGCATTAGCGCCGCGCGGCTCGAACATCGGGTGATGACGCAGAGCCGAGCCTAACGACCGAACGTCCACGTCGTCAATTTTCGCTACTGGGACGACGACGTGCGGCACGCCGCTGTCGATGTAATCGGCGCGGATCTTTTCGCCTCCGACCGGGACTTCGAGGCCCAGCCGCATATCCTGCGGCTCGCTCATTTGCAGCGTGACCAATTCGCCTTTGAGCGTCGCGCCGATCACTCCGGCGGGAGTTTCAAAGGAAAGCCTCCGCCGCGGACCGGCGGTGCGGTCGGCGAAGCGGGCGAAACAACGCGCGCCGTTGCCACACATCTCGGCCTCGCCGCCGTCGGCATTGTAATAGCGCATCCGGAAGTCGGCCCCATTCGTTGCGCGCTCGAGGAGGAGCACGCCATCGGCGCCCACGCCGCGATGGCGGTCGCAGACGCGTGCGATCTGCTCGCGGGTCAGCGCGAGATCGCCAGCGCGATTGTCGAGCAGGACGAAATCGTTGCCCGCGCCATTCATCTTGGTGAAACGGAGCATGCGAATTTTGGTTAACATACTCTCGTACGAAAGCCAACTGGGGAGCTGGCGCACGCCTGGCGCCGGCGGCCGGCTTTTGAGGTGGGCGAAAATCTCGCGTCTAGCCTAACGAAGTCTCCGGAACGGTTGCCGCGGCGCTTATTTCCTCTATTGGTCTCGCGTGCGTTTCGCCACCGCTCTCGCTCTCGCCGCGCTCTGCTGCGCGGTGGACTCGGCGCCCGCCCAGTTGCCGCGCAGTCCGTACAACGCACTCATTCTCGAGCAGATCAAAGAGATGCCGGCGGGCGGAAAGTATTCCGCATCGTCGACTGCGACGACGCGCTTGCAATCGGCGGTGCAGTTCGCGGCAGGCAAACTTTTCATCCAGCCGATCACGGCGATGCCGAGCTATTGCTCCGGGGCGACCTATCTCGTTTTCCTGAAAACGATCGCAGCGCTCCGCGATCGCGGCGCCCTCAGTTTGGATGACAGGACGCTCAACCAGTTGCTCATCCGCGGGCAGCGCGATGGCGCAGGGATCTGGGGACGCTGGAACGCCAACGGACCGGGCACGGCGCGACTTTTTCATGAACTCGGACTCGGGCGCAACTTCGACGATTTCGAAGCCGCGCAGCCGGGCGACTTCATGAAAATTTTCTGGTCGCCGGAAGTCGGGCGGGCGGAGCACGGGCATTCCGTGATTTTTCTCCGCATGGAGAAGAAGGAGGGGATCGATTACGTGCGGTATTGGTCGAGCAATATTCCGTCAGGCTACGGGGAACGGAGTGTGCCGCGCGCAAAAATCGTGCGCGCGATTTTTTCCCGACTCGAAACGCCGTCTAATCTTTCCCGCGTCGGGGAGGTGCCGAAGTTGGATCCGTATCTCGCCAGCCTGGAACGTGTCCGCTCCAGCTACGAAGAGGCGAAAGAGAAATGCGGAATGTGATTTTCCCCTAACGACGGACGCTTCTCGGCCGCCACAATCGCGAATGGTCTCGCGCTTGGCTGGTCGGTGGCCTGGCCGCCGAGGCCGATCAACGCCGAGATGATTCGCCGCGCTCTGGGTCTGGCTCTGGCACTAGGCCTTCGGCGGTCATAGACCGCCGCTCCAGGCCGGATACATTCGTCACCGGCATGCTGGATCAGGAAAAGAAACTGACGATTAATGAAATTTATCTTTCAGTCCAGGGTGAGAGTACCTGGGCGGGGCTGCCCTGCGTTTTCGTGAGGCTGACTTTCTGTGATCTGCGCTGCACCTATTGCGACACGGAATACGCCTTTTACGAGGGGAAGAAACAGTCGTTAGGTGAAATCGTCGCTGCAGTCACCAGCTACGATTGCCCGCTGGTCGAGATCACCGGGGGTGAGCCGCTGTTGCAGAAAAACGTCCTGTCGTTGATGACGCTGCTCGCTGATGCCGGGCGCACCATTTTGCTCGAGACGAGTGGCGCGCATGATATTTCGGGGGTCGATCCGCGCGTTCACCGGATTATGGATTTGAAAACTCCCGGCAGCGGCGAAGTCGCACGCAACCTGTTCTCGAACATCGCGCACCTCACCCCGCGCGACGAAGTGAAATTCGTCATTGGCTCGCGCGAAGACTACGAATGGTCGCGCACGCGGGTGCACGAACATCGGCTGGCGGAGCGTTGCCGGGCGGTGCTTTTCTCGCCGATTTTCGGACGGATCGATCCGCGCCAGATTGTCGAGTGGATCCTGGCCGACCACCTGCCGGTCCGGTTCCAGCTCCAGATGCACAAGTTCATCTGGACGCCGACGCAGCGCGGGGTCTAACGCCGCCGGGTCCTGACGTTCGGCAGAAACGCGGTCAGCAGCCCGATCAGCGGCAGGAAGGAGCAGAGCTGAAAGACGTAGTTAATGCTGGTGCGATCGGCCAGCTCGCCAAGCACGGCGGAGCCGATGCCAGCCATACCGAAGGCCAGCCCGAAAAATAATCCCG
>DATMNS010000006.1:0-5250 GCA_035568735.1 Chthoniobacterales bacterium
ATGAGCACGGTCGCAGTTGCGCTCGGCATGTTTGCCGCACTCCTCGCGTTGCTCGTCGCCCTCCGGGCGAAGACCGGGAACAAGATCGACATCCGCAACTCCGACATCGTGCTCGCATTGGTTCCGGTCGCGCTCTGGCTCTTTCTCACCGGCAAGATTCAGGAATTCGCCTTCGGCGAGGTAAAAATCGTCGCCGCAATCAAGCTCGCCTCGGCCGCGCCCGTGGGGCCGGAAGTTTCCAAACTAACGATCGACGCGGTGCGCGAACCGGTGCGCATGATGTCGAAGGGTGCGCCGGACGTGATTCCGCGAATGATCAATACGAAGAGCCAGGCGCTTAGTTTTACGATCGGCCAGGGAGGCTACGCCGGTCCGGCGATCGGTGATTATCTTGACCAACTGACGCAGTATCCCTTTCTCCGCTACATCGTGCTCAACAATTCGGATGGCACTTTTTTTGGGATCGCGGATGCACGCCAAATCGAGGATGTGGTGCGCGCTTCCAATCCTCGCTTCAACCTGGACGCCTTCGCCGATTGGATCAACGGCGGCCAGAAGGCTGAACTGGCGGCGTTGCCCGGTTTCATTCCGGCGGAGAAAGCGCTGCACAAAAAGGACGACAAACGCAAAGCGCTCGAAAGGATGAACACCGAGGATGCCCAGGTGCTGCCCGTCCTCGACGAGGCGGAAAATTTCGATGGCATCGTCGACCGCTCCAAACTCACCGCCAGCATCCTGACCGAGATCGCGCAGCGGGTGGAAAAGGCCGATTGAGCAAGCCTTCGTTAGGTGCCGACTAACGAATCGCGCGCCCTGTAGACGTTGCCCTGCGGGCAACTCGGGCCAGCGCATGGCCGGAAATCGTAGCGAGCGTTTCCCCCGAAGCTTCGCACCGCGCAGCGTCTAGTGCACCGTATCAGATGTTTCGTGAGTGAGTATGATATACGTGAGTCACGTATATCATCAAATGCACGGTTGGAGCGCAATGTCATTGCGACGACAGAGCGTCGCGCTCCACGCACGTTTCAAGTGATACAGGGCACTAGAGAAGGTGTCGCAGCTGCTCGACCGCGCGCAGATAAACCCGATGCGGTCCGCCGCGCATCAACTCTTCTTTCATCAGCCCGACGAGATCGTTCTTTCCGGCGGGCAGGACCTGCTGCATCTGCCGGCTGGTGCGACCAAAATTAAGGTCGAGCAAATCCGCGCCGGGTTTGTGCTCGACGTGAAACTCCGCGCTGTCTGTCGTGATCTTGCAGCTCCCGATGGGTTCGCCTTTTTTTTCGCGGAGCGAAACCTGGATCTTCCGTTCGCCGTCATCCTCCAGCCGGCGGAAGCCTAACGATTTTCCGCTGGCCCGTTCCCAGCCGAGCTGCCCCGCCAGCCAGCCGACGAGGAGCAGCGCCGTCGAACGAAATCCCGGCGCGTGTTCGATTTCGAGCGACTTGATCTCGGCGAGGTGATGATAGGTCGCGGGATGATCAAAAAATTGAGCGAGCGCAATCCGCAGGTGGACGAGACGCACCCAATTGAGGTCGCAGAGCACGATGCGTTGCCGCGCCTCGCGTTGCGCGATCTCAACCAGGCGCATCTCTTCCTCAAAGTTGCGCCAGACCTGGCTGTCGTAAATCACGCGATCGACCCAGGCCCAAAGTTGCGGGTCCATCGGAGCGCGAAACTCCTCCTGCCACCAAAGATAAAGCGGCAGGTCCGAATCGAGCTGTGCGAAAACGATGTTCGGGAGCAGCCCGCACTGTTCGCCCTGGAGAAAAAATGAAAGTTGCTCCGAACAAACCTGTTTGCGGCCCGCTTGGCTGACGTGACAGTGCGCGCTGATCCAGGCCTCGACCCGGCTTTCTTTGGCGGTCGGGTCCGCGGCAATCACAATTGCCCGGCAGGCGTGGTTCTCGGTGATCTGCGAAATCAGCGCCGTGTTCGTGCCTAACGAGTCGGGGGCTTCGCTGTAAACCGCGAGATTGATGAGTGACGCCCGGGTCATCACCCCGTCGCCGGCGTCCCAGAGTTTTTTCAACTCGCGCCCGATCTGGCCGATCTCGACCGGCATGCCGGCGGTGAAGTTTTCAGCCGTGGCGGGCATGATTCAGGTCGTCCCGAGCGAAGCCGAGGGATTCCGTGGCGTCACCGGAAGCTTGCGCCCCGAGATCCTTCGACTCCGCTGCGCTCCGCTCAGGGTAACGATTATCTGCATCATAACCTCCGCCAGCTCCGCCCATCGCGCGCCAGCAGCTCGTCCGCTTCCTCCGGTCCCCAGGAGCCGGCCGGATAGGTGCACAATTTCGGCGCGTCTTCCGTCGCAACCCATGCTTCCTCGATCGTGTCGATGAACGCCCACGCCCGCTCCACCTCGTCGCGGCGGGCGAAGAGCGTCGCGTCACCCGCCATCGCGTCGAGGAGCAATCGTTCGTAGGCTTCCGGGCTCGCTTTGCCGAAGGATGTTCCGTAATGAAAATCCATCTTCACGGATTCAATCCGGAAGCTCGTGCCGGGAACTTTCGCCTGCATCCGGAGCGAGATTCCTTCGTCCGGCTGGATGCGAATCACGAGCACGTTCTGGTCGAGCGCGCTCGATTCGCGATTGAACAGCACCTGCGGCGCTTTCTTGAAATGCACCGAAATCTCGGTCCCGGATTTGGGCAGCCGTTTGCCGACCCGGACGTAGATCGGCACGTCCGCCCAGCGCCAGTTATCGACCAGGATGCGGAGGGCAACAAAGGTCTCGGTCTGTGACTTCGGGTCGACCCCATTTTCCGTGCGGTAGGCGGCGACCGCCTGACCGTTGATCGCCCCTTCCGCGTACTGACCGCGGACCACCTGCGTTTTGACTTGCTCTTCCGTGAAGCGGCGGAGTGAGCGGACGACTTTTACTTTTTCATCGCGAATACTGTCCGCGTCCAGGTCCGTGGGCGGCTCCATCCCGACGAGGCAAAGTAATTGCAGGAGGTGGTTCTGCACCATGTCGCGCAAAGCCCCGGCGCCTTCGTAGTAACCGGCGCGGTTTTCCACGCCTAACGTTTCCGCGGCGGTGATCTGGACATGATCGATGTAGCGCGTGTTCCAGAGCGGCTCGAAAATCGCGTTCGCGAAACGCAGGACCAAAATATTCTGCGCGGTTTCCTTGCCGAGGAAGTGATCGATCCGGTAGGTCTGGTCTTCGGCGAAGGAGCTCTGCACGACTCGATTCAATTGCCGCGCGGATTTGAGATCGGTCCCAAACGGCTTCTCCAGAATCACCCGCGCCCAGCTTCCTTCGCGCGCCTTGTTCAGTCCGGCCCTTTTCAGGTTTTGCACGATCGTTTCGAACTGTTCGGGCGAAGTCGCGAAGTAGAAGAGGCGGTTGCCGCGCGTGCCACTTTCTTCGTCCAGCCGGTCGAGGCGCGCGGCCAGTTTTTGATAGCCGGCTTCATCGCCAAATTCGCTCTGATGATAATAAAGCGACCTGGCAAAACCGTCCCAGATTTCGTCGCGCACGGTTTGCCGCGAAAACTTGCGAGTCGCTTCTTCCATTTCCTTCCGAAACTCGTCATCGGTCTTCGGCCGGCGCGCGAAACCGACAACCGCGACGGCCGGCGGGAGCTCGCCGTCCGCAGCGATGTTGTAGAGTGCGGGGACGAGTTTGCGATGGGTGAGGTCGCCGGTTGCGCCAAAAATCACCACGGCGCAAGGCTGCGGCACAGCCTTGGTCGAGAGCCCTTCGCGCAGGGGATTTGCTGGATGCTTTTCGCTCATGTTTTTCGTGCTCTCGGCGTCAGCTCGGCAACGGAAACCGGCGCGTCAATTGTTGAACCTGCTGACGCACCTGCGCGAGCGCGCGCTCGTCGTCGCGCGCCGCCAGGCCTTCGGCGATCAGGTCGGCGATTTCGAGCATCTCTTCCTCTTTCATTCCGCGGGTCGTGACCGCCGGCGTGCCGAGGCGAATGCCGCCGGGCTTGAAGATCGGATAGGTGTCGAACGGAATCGCGTTCTTGTTCACCGTGATTCCCGCGCGATCGAGCACGTCCTGCGCGACTTTTCCGTTAATTTCCTTCGGCCGCAGATCGACCAGCATGAGATGATTATCGGTTCCGCCGGAAACGATCCGGAAACCATGCTTCGCGACGCCGGCGGCGAGCGCCTTGGCGTTCAACACCACCTGCCGCTGGTAGACGCGGAAGCCCGGCTGCAGCGCCTCGTGAAAACAGACGGCCTTGGCCGCGATCACGTGCATGAGCGGCCCGCCCTGGACGCCGGGGAAGACTAACGAGTCGATCGATTTCGCAAATTCTGCCTGGCAAAGGACAATCCCGCCGCGCGGCCCGCGCATGCTCTTGTGCGTCGTGGTCGTGACGAAATGCGCATGCGGCACCGGGCTGGGATGTTCGCCGCCGGCGACCAGGCCCGCGATGTGCGCCATGTCGATAAACAAAAGCGCATCGACCGAATCCGCGATCTGCCGCAGGCGCGGGAAATCGAGGAAGCGCGGATAAGCCGAAGCCCCCGCCGTGATCATCGCGGGGCGCACTTCCGCGGCCTGTTTGGCGAGCGCGTCGTAATCGATCTGCTCCGTCTGTTGATCGACGCCGTAGTGCGTCACTTCGTAAAGCTGGCCGGAAAAATTCGCCGGATGGCCGTGAGTCAAGTGGCCGCCATGGGCGAGGTTCATCGTCAGGATGCGATCGCCCGGTTTGATCGCGGCAAAGTAGACCGCCATGTTGGCCTGCGCGCCGCTGTGCGGTTGCACGTTGACGTGGTCCGCCCCGAAGATTTTTTTCGCCCGATCGATCGCCAGTTGTTCGACGACGTCGACATTCTCACAACCGCCGTACCAGCGTTTGCCGGGATAACCCTCGGCATATTTGTTCGTCAGGCACGAACCCTGGGCCTCCATCACGGCGCGGCTCGTAAAATTTTCCGAGGCGATCAACTCGATGTTTTCGCGCTGTCGCCTTTCCTCGGCGGCGATGGCGTCAAAAATTTCGGGATCCACTTTCCACAGCGCGCTGCCTGACGACGCGGTGCTGTGGCCGTCGCCGGGTTCGGATTCGAGAGGTGAAGGCATATTCCCGCTGGTGGATCGCGTGGCGGAACTCTCGCGGGCGGCCCGCGGGATCGCCAGTTCGGTTTCTTCTACGAAGGCGAGCACGCTCGGTAAAGCCTTTTCAATGCTCTCGGCGCATTCCTCGTAAACCTCGCGCCCCATCCCGATCGGATCGGGCAGATCCCGCCAGAGGGTGGCGCCCGGTTCTTCAAACT
>DATMNS010000007.1:0-6775 GCA_035568735.1 Chthoniobacterales bacterium
TGACGGTGTCGGCGCGCTTGCGCCGCCGTGCCCCCCCGAGCCTGCCGAGCTGGCGCGCGACCATGCGCTCGGTCGTGCGGACGGTGGAGCTTTGCCGTAAAATTTTCTCGGCGAGGAGCCGTTGTTCATCGTGCGCTTTCAAGCCGAGCAACACTTTGGCGTGGCCCACCGAGAGAAGATTCTGCACCACCCAGGTCTGCACCTGCTGGTCGAGATCGAGCAACCGCATGGCGTTCGCGACCGAGGCGCGGCTCTTCCCGACTTTCTGTGCGATGTCGTCCTGGCGCATGCCAAATTCACCGGCGAGCCGGGCATAAGCCTGCGCTTCCTCGATCGGGTTCAGGTCGGAGCGCTGGAGATTTTCGATCAGGGAAAGCTCGAGCACCTCAAGATCGGTCGCTTGCCTAACGATCACCGGCGCCTCGGTCAGGCCGACTTCCTTGGCCGCGCGCCAGCGGCGCTCGCCCGCGATGAGCTCAAACTGGCGATTGACCGGCCTAACGATAAGGGGCTGGATAATGCCGCGTTGCCGGATCGAATCGACCAGCTCCTCGAGCGCCTCGCGCCCGAATTCCCGGCGCGGCTGGAGCGGGCTCGGCACGATACTGGCGAGGCCGACCAGTTGCACTCTTTCGCCGGCTTCCGGCTCGGTTGCTGGCAGGGAAGGGGCGACGCTGATCAGTGCGCCGAGACCTTTACCGAGACCGGATTTTGCCATCGCGGGCTCAGGCTATCGGAAGCACCGTCGCAAAGCAACTGTCGCCCGGGGGCGTCGATCCCGGCAGTAGCTCAGCCGTGAGACCACTTCCGCACCTGGGTCGACGCCCCGGGCGACAACCGCTTCGATTGCACCACGCAACGCCCCCGTTTAGCATCACCCGCCATGCTGGCCCGCGACGCGCGCGTTTTCACTCTGGGACATTCCCCCGATCCGGATGACGCCTTCATGTTTTACGCCATGGCGGAGCACAAGATCGACCTGCGCGGCTACCAATTCGAGCACCGGCTCGAGGACATCCAGACGCTGAACGAGCGCGCGTTGCGCGGCGAACTCGATATCTCGGCCATCTCCATTCACGCCTACGCCTATGTGAGCGATCGGTATGCACTTCTCCCGTCCGGCGCGAGCATGGGGGACGGCTACGGCCCGATGCTGGTGGCGGCGGACCCGGGCGCGCCAACGAGCGGTGCGCCTAACGAACTCTACGAGTGGCTGCGCGGCCGCCTCGTCGCCGTGCCTGGCAAGATGACGAGTGCTTACCTGGCCCTGCAGCTTTTTCTCGGCGAGTTCGAATCCGTGGTCGTGCCGTTCGATCAGATCTTCGCGACCGTCAAATCGGGGCGCGCGGCGACCGGTCTGATCATTCACGAAGGCCAGCTCACCTATGCGGCGGCCGGTTTCGACAAGCTGGTCGATCTCGGCGCATGGTGGAAAGCGAAGACGAGCCTGCCGTTGCCCCTGGGCGGCAATGTCCTGCGCAAGCATCTCCCGCCGCAAGTCCGCCGCGACCTTTCCCAAATCATCCGGGAAAGCATCGACTACGGATTGGCTCATCGCGCTGCCGCGGTGCGCCACTCGCTGCCCTATGCCCGCGAGATGGACGCGGAGCTCGCAAGCAAATTCATCGGCATGTACGTGAACGATTTTACGCGTGATTACGGTGAGACCGGGCGCAAGGCGATTCGGGAATTCCTCCGTGCTGGGAGCGAGCGCGGTTATGTGCCGGCGACCAGCGAAGTGGAATTTGTCGAGGAATGACCAACTCCGAGTGACGAAGGAAAAACGCGCCGCCTTCGTCCTTCCAGTCGAAGGCTAGGGCGTGGTGTCCTTCTTCTTCTTCTTGGGGTGGGCGGCTTCCTCCACGAATTTCGTCACGCGCTGAAATTCCTTTTGAAAGCCGGAAACGAAGTCGGTCGTCCCGTATTCAAAAAGGACGACAAAGCTGAAAGTGAAGAGCACAAACAGCACGAACCAAAACAAACTCCGGATGAGACCCACGCGCGGAGAGTAGCTTACCGGCTCTCTGCGGTCAATGACCCGAGCACAATCCTCCGCGCGCGAGTCCTTTGATGATTGTTCGTCGCGGTCCCGCAGCGCCCTGGAGCCGGGTCAGGGTCGCGATGTCATTGAGCGAAACCGGCCGGTCCGAGAATCGACGAACCCACCTCGCCCTCGCCAGAGCCCGTCCCTCATGCTTCGGTAGCCCATGCGCGTGCCGTTGCTCGATCTCAGCGAACAATACCGGGTGCTGGCCGAGCCGATCCGAAGGGAATTGGACGACATCCTCCGGACACAAACTTTTATCCTCGGGCCGAAGGTGGAGGAATTCGAGCGCGCGCTCGCGGAATACTGCGGCGTGAAACATGCCATCGGCGTCTCTTCGGGGACGGACGCGCTGCTCGCCATCCTGATGGCGCTCGGGATTGGCCTCGGCGACGCGGTAGTCACGACCGCCTACACATTTTTCGCGACTGGCGGCTGCATCGCCCGGGTCGGCGCAACGCCGATCTTTGTCGAGATCGATCCGGCGACTTTCAACATCTCGCCAACAGCCATCGCGAATTTCCTGGCCAACCACTGCCAGAGAAACGCGCGGAACGAACTCGTCGATTCCGTGGGACGCGTCGTGAGGGCGATCATCCCGGTGCACCTCTTTGGTTTGTGCTGTGAGATGGATGCGATCAACGAACTCGCCCAGCACTCCCGCCTCACGGTGATCGAAGACGCGGCACAGGCGATTGGCGCGGAGTATCCGGCGAAGCAGGGCGCGGCGCGACAGGCCGGCACGATGAGCGCAGTTGGCTGTTTTAGCTTTTATCCTTCAAAGAATCTCGGCGCCGCCGGGGACGCGGGGATGATCGTTTGCGACGATGACGAACTTGCAGGGCGCTTGCGCAGTTTTCGCCAACATGGGATGGAGCCGCGCTATTTCCATCACGTCATCGGCGGCAATTTTCGGATCGACGCGATGCAAGCCGCGATCTTGAAGGTTAAGCTGCCATACCTCAACGGCTGGTCCGCGGCACGCCGGGCAGTGGCCGACATCTACCGTGACGAATTCACTCGGCGCGGCCCAACGAACCGCGTGACGCTGCCGGCCGAGCCCTACCGGGACTCTGGCCTGACGAATCATCACATTTATCATCAGTACGTCATCCGCACTCCACAGCGCGACGCGCTCCAAAGCCACCTCGCGCAGCGCGGAATCGGGTCCGCCATTTACTATCCGCTCGGATTGCACGAGCAGAAATGCTTCGCCCACCTCGGTTATCGTGCCGGCGATTTGCCGGAAACCGAACGGGCCGCGCGCGAAACGCTGGCGCTGCCCATCTATCCGGAGCTGACGGGCGCCATGCAGGCCGAAGTCGTGGGTGCGATTGCTGAATTTTTTGCGGACAAGAGTTGATCGACCAATGAACGGCGCACTCGATTTTGTCCACCAATTCATCCCCGGGTCTTCGGAGCGGACCCTGCTCCTATTGCATGGCACCGGGGGAAATGAGCACCAGCTCATCCCGCTCGGCCGCGAGCTCGATCCGACGGCGGCCTTGCTTAGTCCGCGGGGCAAGGTTTTGGAGAACGGCTACGCGCGATTCTTTCGCCGGCTGGCGGAAGGGGTGTTTGACCTCGAGGATTTGCAGCGACGCACGGACGAGCTGGCGGAGTTCGTTCTGGCCGCGGCCGCCCATTATCAGTTCGCGGTCGAGAAAGTGGCGGCGGTCGGTTATTCCAACGGCGCGAACATCGCGGCGAGCATCCTGTTGCGCCGGCCGGGCCTCCTGCAAACCGCGGTCCTGTTGCGCGCCATGGTGCCATTCCTGCCCGAAAAACTACCGGATCTTTCCACGGTGCGGGTCTGGATCGGCGGCGGAAAACTGGATGCGATCATTGCGCCGACCGAGACGGAGCGGCTGGTGGACCTTCTGCAGGCGGCGGGAGCGAAGGTGAGCGCGCATTTCTTCGACGCGGGTCACGGCCTAACGAAGGAGGAATTCGTCTTGGTGAGCCGCTGGCTGGCCCTGTAGCCTTGGGGCGCCGACCCCCGGCCACCCCACGCCCGGCGACAACTGCGCTTCACGGCAGGCTCGCCGGCGGTTTGAGCCCCGCTTCCTCCAACGCGGCGCGATCCCACTTCCCGAGAATCGAAGCGGCGTCGTAGACGCTTTGCGCAAAGGCGAGCAGCGCCTCATCGGGCGAAGCAGCCTGGCGCACGGCGTCGTAGGGCAGAATGAATTCGCGCAACGGTGCGTAATAGCTCGCCTCCGCCGGTTTTACCTGTGCCTCGGCAAACCCCGGCGGCTCGGGATAGGCATAGGAATAATAGAGCGGCGTGGGGCTGGCCGCGCTGCCGGGCCAGAAGCCAACGCTGCTTACTTCCTGGGCGTAGGCTTCGCGCGTCACCGTATCAGGCAAATGCGGGATGCCCCCCGGATGCGGCGGCGCGGCGCGGCCGGAAAAGCGCGTGACCGCCAGATCGAAACTGCCCCAGAAAAAATGGACCGGGCTGCACTTGCCGCAGAAGCGGGAACGAAATTTTTGCAGAACGCGATCCGATTGCCGAAGAACGCGCCAGAATCGGTTCGCCTGCGCCGGATCGTACGCGCAATGCGTTTCGTCGCGCTCAAACGGAATCGGATCGGTGATCTCGTTAGGCGTGAGGTCGATTCTGACCGGCAAATCGAGCTCTCTCAGCGCCGCCAGCACCGCGTGATAAAAAGTCGCGACCGACTGAGCCCGGAGCGGGAGGACCCGGAGGCCCCCGTCACTTTTCAAAACGCGCAATTCATGACTGATGAAATCGAACCGGATCTCGAAAGTATGGAAGCGGTACGGGATGGGCGAAGTCGTCAGGCCGCGCGCCGTGAGATAAAGCGTGACGTGCCAGGAATGGTTGATCCACGGAGTGAGCGCGAGGCGGATCTTGCCCACGATCTGTGTCCATAGGTGGAGCGTCTCGGCGGTCGCCTGCCATGCGGCGAAAGGGAGCGGCGGCCAGAATTGTTCGCGATCAGCCTCGGAAAGAGTCGAAAGAGCAGGCGGTGTGTTCATGGTTGTGCCGGAATCTACCTCACCGGCAAAACAGTTGCGACCGCCAGCGAGCGAGCCTATATCAGACGCTCGTCGCGCGGGTAGGTACCGAAGTGGTCAAACGGGGCGGACTGTAAATCCGCTGGCTTACGCCTTCGCTGGTTCGAATCCAGCCCTGCCCACCACCGTTCCGCTTACGCGGTCGAGGCCGCGATCGGCCTAACTGTTAGGGCAGCGATTTGGAGTCAGAGACCGGAAGCGGACGCTTCGTGGTCCGGGAATGCGCGCCGTAGAGCGCTAGTGGCGCGTATCCGTCATTTGTATCGCAATGAACTTTGCGTTTGATATACGTGAGTCACGTATATGCTCGGCGACGGACACGGCGCGAAAAGAAGGAACGGCTGCTATATGAGCAAGTGATGCAGGGCACTAGTTCGGCGGCGGCGACTCGCGATGTCGGGGCGGATTCTGCGGCCCGCGGTTCAGTCGCGGATGCGTTGTCAAAGCCTCGAGCTTTGTCCGCTGCGCGTCGCTCAGCTCCGGCGCCAACGCCTGCCTGGTCTCGGCCATGACTTCGCGCACGCGCGCGCCGGTTTCCGCGCGGATCTTCTCCAGTTCGTTCACCGCCCGGTCGAAGATGGGCGCGGTCTTCTGGATCTGCTCGGGCGTGAGATTGAGGTCGACTTGCAGCTGGCCGCGCATCCGCTCGGCTAACGAGTGACGGTGTTGCGCAAAATCTGTCTGGCGATGGCGCGCCTGGCTGGCCACGAGGAAGCCACCGGTGGCGCCGCCGGCGAGAAAGGCCAGGACGAAGCCGGCCACTAGTTTCCATTTGAGCGCGGCGTTCATTGCTCGAAGACGTTCCCGATCGCAGAATCGGCGATCCCATACTCATCGGCGAGAAGCTCGCCGAACTCGTCGCTTTGGCGCAGCTCGTGGTAGGTGCCGGCGCCCGCCAGCGCGATCACGGCCAACGAGAGCAGGACAACCCGGCGCAGGAGGTGCCCGACGTCGACGAAATCGCGGTTCAGGCCCGCCCGCCAGTGCGCCAGCACGCGGGTGTCGAAACCAAACGGCATTTCGTTCGGCGCCTCGCTCGTCGCCTCCGCGGCGGCGTGGAGTAACCGCTCCAGTTGCCGGTCGGAACTTTTCATCGCAACCCTTCCTCGGAAAATTTTGCGAGCTGCCGTTTCAACTTCTGGCGGGCGCGGAAGGCGCGCACTTTGACCAGCGATGCGCCCCACCCGGTCAACGCCTGGATTTCCGCGATGGAATGCTGGCGCAGGTAAAGGAGATCGATCACCAAACGCTCCGCCGGCTTAAGCGCCGCGAGCAGGCGTTCGACCAGGTCGCGCGCGGCGAAACTGCGGTCCGGGCCCAATTCTTCCGGGGTAGCGGCGAGGTTCTGCACGACGGCGAGTTCTTCTTCGCTCAAGTCCGCCTGGCGCAATTCCGGCCGCACTTTCTCGGCCTGGATCTGGTTGATACAAGTGTTGATTGCGATCCGCGAGACCCAGTGCTCGAGGGGGACCTTGCCGGAGAACTGATTCAGATTTTGGAAAATTTTAATGAAAATCATCTGACAAAGATCCTCCTCGGCGGCGCGGCGCGGCCGGTGGGAGCGCACCAGTTTGACCACGAGCGGGTAGAGCCGGCGCACCATCTCGCGCGCGGCATTTTCATCGTGCTGACGCGCCGCGGCCACCAGCGCCCCGGCGTCGAATTCATCGGCCATGTCATCCAAGC
>DATMNS010000008.1:0-8115 GCA_035568735.1 Chthoniobacterales bacterium
CAGATATGGAACGGAGTTTCCGCTTTACCCTGAAAGAGCAGCGGCGTCTGATCTGCGCGCGGTCCCGCTTGCGCGGGGCGAAATTGGATCTCGTCGAGACGAAACGAGTCCGGGCGATCGAAAACCGTGTTCGTTCCCCTAACGAGTCCGCTTTCCGAGCGCCAATTCGTGCGCAGGGTGAACTGTCGCCGGATCGCGCGCGCGGCGTTTAAGTAGGTGAAAACATCCGCGCCACGGAAAGCGTAGATCGCCTGCTTGGGATCGCCGATGAGGGCGACGGTCGCGTCGCTCCCTTGGTAGATGCGTTCGAAGATCGAATACTGAACCGGATCGGTATCCTGAAATTCATCCACGAGCGCGGCGCGGTATTTTTGGCGGATCGATTCGGCCAGCGCCGAACCGCCTGCGCCACGGAGCGCGTCGTCGAGCCGGGTGAGCAGATCTTCAAAGGCAAGAACGTTCTGCGCCTGTTTGCGACGCCGCAGTTCGTTAGGCGCCCAGGCGTGGAACTCGGCGCGCAAGGCGGTGCAAAAGTCCGCCGAACGATCGACGGCGATTTGGCAGGTGCCGAAAATGGGGTCCTTCGGAAGCGAGAACCCCTTTCTCACTCCCTTTGCGATGGGCTCTGCAGCGAGCAGCTCGATGCTCTCGAATTGGCGCGCAGACGCGCCTTTGCCGGAAGCAACCTGTTCCAAATCTTCCAGCACACGCGCCAGCAGCTCGGCCTTTTTGTAGTCGCCTTTGGCCCAGTTGGGATTGGCAAAGAAAGCTCGGATGCCGCTGGCACATTCCGGCCAGACGTTGCGCACCTCCTTCAGCGCATGCTCCACTTGCCTGGCGGCTTCCGCCGAACTGCGCAAATCTTTCGGCAAAATGGTGAGGGTCGGATTTTTCACCAGCTCCTCCAGGTCTTTAAGAAGCTTCTTCGGCGTGATCTTACCCTGGATCGCGACCAATACGCCTAACGAATCGTTGGAGTAGAAATTTCGCCGCCAAAAATCCCACGTCACCTCGCGGAGCAGATCGCGCTCGTCCGTGACCAACTCGGCGTCGAAGAGCGTGCCGGTCTCAAAAGCCTGTTCCGCCAGCACGCGCTGGCAGAAACCGTGAATGGTGTAGATCGGCGCCTCATCGAAATTGGCCAGCGCATCCTTTAGCCGTTGGATGGCGGCACGATGATCGGGATATTTTTGCAAGATTGCACCGATCAGATCGTGGTCCGACTTTCCAGCCTGGAAGGCGCCAAGCCCGTCGCGCAACAGATCGCGGATACGGCCTCGCAGTTCAGCCGTGGCCAGCTCAGTGAAGGTCGTGACCAGGATCTTATCGATCGTTAGGCCAGGTCGCTCCAGGAGCAGGCGCAGGACGAGGCCGGCGATGGTAAACGTCTTCCCAGTGCCGGCGCTGGCTTCAATCAGAAGCAGGCCGTGCCCGATCTCGGTTTCGAGGAGGGAGAAATCGTTCATTTCTCCGTCGTCATGACCTTGAGCGCCGGCTCGAAAATCGCCATCGCAATCTCTTGAAATTCCTGCCCGAGCGGATCGGGCACATTGCGGAAAGCCAGATCGAAATAATCGTTTTCTCGCTCCGGTCCCATCCCGAATTCGTTATCTCGCGGGAGCGGTGAATCGCCCCACGCCTTTTGCGCCTTCTCCAGCGGGGAAGATCCTTTGGTCGGATGAAGTTTCCGTTCCGCGAAGGCAAGCGAGCTGCGAGGAAAAAAGGGCAGCGGCTCGCGCAAGCCGCGCCAGTAGAAATCGAGGAGCAAAGCGAGCAGCGTTCTCGACTCCCCGCCCAGCGGCGCGAAACGCTCGATCACCGGCTGCTTTTCCTTGGTCGCGGTGATGAGAATCGATTCGGTCGAGCGGATGCAATTCACGAGTAAATGATCGATCCACGCGCCAAGCAGATCGGCTGGTTTTCGTGTCGTTAGGCGGCGGCGCATCAGCCGACTGTCGAACAGGTTATCGATCCGGGCGCTGAGTTCGAACCGGCCGATGGTGAGCTGCAACTGCTCCGGCTCGCCGCCGCGCTGGCCGGCGTTCGCCCTCACCGCCTCGGCGAAAAGGCGCGCGTTCTCAGAGAGTTCGCGCAGATGCGATTCGCCCGCCCGGCCCGGGGGCAGCTCCCCGCCGGCGCGCGCCACCGGAAACCACTTCTCGAATTCCTCACCACTGAGGGCGCGATCCAGGAAGTCCTGTTCCAGTTTGTACTTGGCGAGCCCACCCGGTTCCAGCGGCTCCGCTTCTTCCAGGAGCGAATCCTGCCGCGTAAGTCGCAGGCCGAGCCGCTCGCGAATGAGAAATTTGGACGGGTTGCCGAAGAAGGAACGGAGCTTCGCGTTGTCGAGGCGCTGCCATTCCGCTTCTGGCTCGCCGATCCTGGCGGCGATGAACGGTGCCGGCGCGCTTCGTTCCTCGGCCGCAACTCCGCTCGCGAGACAGTTCTCCGCTGAATAACTGAAGAGCCCGTCGGTGCCGGTGAAATATTTTGGACTGAATGGCTGCAGCGGATGCTCGGTGACCATGGCGCCGGTGTAATCGAGCAGCTCGCTTACGAGCACGCTCGGCGGGATGGGACTGCTGTCGCGGATCGAGCGACCGACATAGCTGAGGTAGAAAACGTCACCCGCGGAGAGAAGCGCTTCGAGGAAGAGGTAGCGATCGTCATCGCGGGTGGTGCGATCCCCGGGGCGCGGGTCTTGTGCCACGAGATCGAAGGCCGGCGGACGATCGTGGCGCGGGTAGGAGGTATCGTTCATTCCGACCAGACACACCACTCGGAAAGGAACCGTCCGCATCGGCTTGAGCGCACAGAAGGTGACGCACCCGACGAGAAATCCCGAGCCGCTCTCGTTGCTGGCGAGCGCCTGCTCGAGATGCGCCATGAGCACGTCGAGCGAGACCGGTTCGTCGAAGCCGGAAAGCGCCGCGGTCTCGCCTAACGAATCAATGATTCGTCGCAATCGGTGCAGCTCCGGTTCGCGCTCATCATTGGCGCCGAAAAAGCGGTCGGCCATCTGGCGCAGGGTATCCTGCCACTCGCTGAGCGGACGCGGATGCTGGAGCGCGCGCGCCGTTGAAAAAAGCGCTTCCGCGAAGGCAGCAAAATGGCCGAGAGTTTCGGCCAGATTCCCCTCCACCTTGTCGTAGGCCAGGATGCCCGCGAAGAGTTTCTCGCCCCGCGCGGGGCCGGCGTAACCGAGAAGAAGACGATCGAGCCCCGATCGCCAACTGTTCTCGCCGAACTCCGGCAGGCCCAGCTCGGCTCGATGCGCGGCGTCGATTCCCCAGCGGATTCCGGTTTCCTCAATCCAGACGCGAATGATCTCGAGGTCGGGCTCGGCCAGACCGAAATTCCTCTGCAGCGGGACCGACTCGAGGATGTTCAACACGCTGCTCGCGGGGTAGCGGCTCTCGGCGGATTCGAGGATGCGAAGGAAGGTGTCGATGACGCCGTTCTCCGCCCGCATCCCGCGGTCGGCGATGCTGAAAGGAATACGCAGCTCCTGCGGCGCGGTGGCAAAGACCGCCTCGATGAATGGCGCGTAGACGCTGATGTCCGGCGTCATCACCACGATGTCGTGTGGCTTGTGATCAGAATGTTGCGCGAAGAGTGCGAGCAACTGATCGTGCAATACCTCCATCTCGCGCATCGGGCTGTGGCAGGAATGGAATTGGAGCGAACGATCATCCGCAGCCACCGAGCGCGGCGCGCTATCGATTGGATCGTGCAGTTCGAAAATATCGCGCTGGATCTGTCCGAGAATGGTGTCGTTAGGCGGCGCCTCCCACTGGTCGTGCTCCCGCGTTGGATTCAGTTCGGTGACGCTTTCGAGAAATTCGCGGCCGAGTTTGCCGAAGGAAGCGAGGAGGGGATTTCCGCGCGCGAATTGCAGATCGAGTTGCGCGGTCGCGGGCGCTTTGCGGCGGGCCCGCAGCTCTTCGCGCTCGGACCGGATATCGCTCCACCACTCCGGGGTCGGCCGCATCACGAAGAAATGCACCTCGATCACCTGCGCGAGTTCTTGGAAGAATTGGGTGTAAAATGGCGGCAACGTCGACATGCCAAAAACCGAAACGCGTTCCGGCAACGGCGCGGTACCGCGGCGCAAGACGGCGCTGAATTCGTCCGCGAGTGCCGGCGGATGCAAACCGGGCGCGGAGCGGATCAGCTCCCGCCAGAGAATGGCCTGCCAGTGCTTTTCGGTTCCTCGTTCCCAATCGAGAACCATGCGCGGTCGAAAGGCGAGATAACGGTCAAAAGAGCTGGCAATTTTTCCCGCGAGTTGGAAGCGGCGCAACTCCGGGCGCGGCTGTTCGAGGTAGCGGCGCAGATCGGCAAACTCGGGCCGAGCGGCGAGCTCCGGGAGCAACTTCATGATGCCCCAGGTAAGATTTTCGCGTGCGTAAAAGCGGGCGGCGGCTCGACCGGGCAACGCCGCGTCCATCAGGCCGGCGACGAATCTTTGCGGAAAGAGGAAAGAGACGTTGGCGCAAATTCCCTGGCGCAGCGCGAGTTCCTGGGTCAGCCAGCGTTCCAGACCGAGCGTCGGGATCACCACCGCCTCGGCCGCAAACGGGTCGTTCAGCGGACGCCGCAACCCCTGCGCCATCGCATCGGCGAGCCGCTCAAGATGGTTACTAGTATGAAGGTAAAGAGCGGCTTTTGGGGACACTTGCAAGCACCATATCACAAGCGTTCGGACAAAAGTTGTCCGACCAAACCGATTTTTCTCGCGGCCAGGATCGAATCCACTTGAGCTATGGGTCGCGCTGCCGTTACAGGTGAGACATGGTACGTCCGATAGCCGTTGATCCGCCGCGAGGTCGCTCGCGCAAAATCAAGCAGGAGGCCGCGGAGCAGTTTTCGCGGCCGCCGCTCGCGCGCATGATGCAACTGCACGCCCAGCTGCAGGCGAGAAAGTTTCCCAACTGCCGCAAGCTGGCGCACGAGCTCGAGGTTTCGGCGAAAACGATCCAGCGCGACATCGAGTTCATGCGCTACCAACTCGGGTTGCCGATCGAATACGACCAGCTGCATTTCGGCTTCGTTTACACGGAGCCGGTGACGAATTTCCCGAGCATCCAGGTTTCCGAGGGCGAGATCGTGGCGCTCTTTGTCGCGCAGAAGGCACTCCAGCAGTATCGCGGCACGCCGTTCGAAGCGCCGCTGCGCGCGGCCTTTCGCAAGATCGGCCACGGGTTGAAGGACCGGATCACCTTCAGCTGGAGCGATCTCGATGCCGCCATTTCATTCCGGAGCGCGGGGCAAAGCCTGGCGGACCTCGAGGTTTTCGAAGTGCTCAGCCACGCCGTCCTGGAATCGGCCGAGATCGAGTTTCGTTACCGGAAATTGCGCAGTTCCGCGGCGGAGACCCGCCGGGTTCGGCCGTATCACCTCGGTTGCGTCGATAATCAGTGGTATCTTTTCGGCTTCGATCTTGATCGCGAGCAACTGCGCACCTTTGCGCTCCCGCGCATCCACGAACCGCGGCGCACCGGCGCGCGCTTTCGGCGCCCGGCGAATTTTTCCATTGGGAAATTCCTCGACTCAAGCTTCGGGATTTTCCAGGGAAACGGCAGAACGCTCGTCCGGGTTCGCTTCCAGCCTTTTGCCGCGCAGCTCGTGCGCGAGCGGATGTGGCACCACTCGCAGAAGATCAGGGAACTGCGCGATGGCGGACTGGAATTTCAGCTCCAGCTCGGGAGCCTGGAGGAAATCGAGCGCTGGATCCTGAGCTGGGGCGACCAGGCCGAAGTGCTCGAGCCGGCGAAGTTGCGCCAGCGCCTGGCCGAGGTCGGGCGCAAGTTTGTTGCCGAATATTCCGGGAAATAGAAGATTCGATTCGGCGCAAGAATCTTTGCCTCCCCGGACAGCGGATGTCTGACCCCATCTGTTATGATTGGGGCATGAACAACAACTATACTGAAATCGCCTTCGTCCTCGACCGCTCCGGTTCCATGGAGAGTTGCCGGGAGGCGGCGATGGATGGCTTCAACCTCTTCCTGCATGAGCAGCAACAGACCGAGGACCTGGTCAAGCTGACTCTCGTGCTTTTTGACGACGAATATTTGGTGCCGATCAACGGGCTGCCGGTGGCGGAGATCATTCCGCTCAATGACGAGAACTACGTGCCGCGCGGGAGCACGGCGCTGCTGGATGCGATCGGGCAAACGGTGGACGAACTCGGCGCGCGTTTGGCGGCCACGCCGGAGCCGGATCGTCCCGGCCAGGTGATCGTCGCCATCCTGACCGATGGCCTGGAGAATTCCTCCCAAAGCTACACGTGGCAAAAAATCGCCCGCGCGATCAAACAGCAGACCGAACAGTATCGGTGGACGTTTCTCTTCCTCGGCGCGAACCAGGATGCGATCGCGACCGCGGCGCAGATGAACATCGCGTCGGCCAACGCCGCGACCTACGTCGCCGATTCTGCCGGCTTGCGCGCTTCCTCCAAGTCGCTCACCCGCAAGGTGCGCGGAATCCGCCGGATGCACCAGGGAATCGCCAGTGCGCAGGAAACGCAGGATGCCGCTGCGCCCTTCTCCCAGTTGGTGGATGAGGAAGACCAGCAGGAAAGGCGTTAACCCGCACCACTTGATTTTCATCGCCTTGGCCGTGGGGCGCGGGGTAGGTTGTGCGACCGAAGAACCTGCCCGCAGCGCCTGTGCCTAACGACGAAATCCTGATCGAAGAACTCGAACTGACCGCCCGGATCGGCGTGCCCGACGCAGAACGCGCCGAGCCGCAACGGCTGGTCGTGAGTCTCACTTTGCAACCCCGCCAGCGTTTCGCGGAACTGGACGATGATCTGGGGCGCACGGTCGATTACGCCGCAGTGTGCGAAGAGTTGCAGCGTTTTGCCTCTGGCCGGCACGACAAGTTGCTCGAGACGCTGGCGCACGAGATGGCGGAATTTCTCGTGCGCAGATTCCAGCTCGCGCACGTGGAGCTGGAGCTGCGGAAATACATCCTGCCGGAAACGCGTTACGTCGCGGTGCGAGTCACGCGCGAGCTGTAGCCGCTTCGCTGTGCGAGGTGCGGGAGGTGGCGCCCAAGTGCCACGAGGTCATCGCCGCGTCGCCCACAGGGCGACGGCTACAGGGCGATTCGCTTTTCGCGACGCCGTCCATAACTTCCCGGCGTGCAAAAGAGCAATCTCGTGCGTGACGAGCCTGAGGCGGGTTGGGAAACCGTCGGCAGTGAAACGCATTTCGCCAGCCCGCACCTTTCGGTGGCGATCGACGAAGTTCGCACACCGACCCAGCGAACTCCGCGCAAGTGGGCGGTGGCGCACCGCAAGCCCGCTGTGGTCATCGCACCGCTGACACGCGAGGGAAAATTCGTCTTCATCCGGGAAGAACGCATTCCGATTCGGGCGACGATCTGGTCCCTGCCTGCGGGCCAGATCGACGAATCGCTCGAGCCGGATGAAGCGGCCGTGCGCGCCGTGGCGCGACGGGAGCTGCGCGAAGAAACCGGTTATGAGCTGGAGCCGGGCGCGGAATTGCTCCCGTTAGGGCACTATTTTACCTCGCCCGGTTTTACCGACGAGCACTGCTACTTTTTCCTCGCGCGGCCGGTGCGGCGGGCAACCGGCGGCGCGCAGCACGACGACACGGAAGCGATCGTCGATTGCCGCGAGTTCAGCGCCGACGTCGTGCGCCAGATGATCGCCGACGGCGAAATCCGTGACGCCAACACCCTCGGTATCTGGGCCCGGCTGGTGGCGACCGGCGAGATTTTTCCCTAAGCGGAGAAAATTCGAATGTCGAATATCGAACTCCGAAACGAACAGGGAAAATCGAAAGAAAGGCTCGAAAGCTTGAAACTTCGAGCGCTGTCGTTTTCCGGGTTTTCCGCGTTTTTTGAGCCTTCGAAATTGTTTCGATCTTCGATCCGCCTCAGGCGGATCGGATTTCGAATTTTCCCAACGGAATGAAGCTGCGCGACATCTTTGCCTTTCGCGATCCGCCCGAGAGCGAGACCTCGAAGCCGTTTCTCGAGCACCTCGAGGATCTGCGCTGGATGATCGTGAAAATGGCGGCCGTGCTGACTGTGGCGATGTTTTTCTGTTTCGCCTTTCGGCAACGGCTGGTCGTGATTCTGCAA
>DATMNS010000009.1:0-5090 GCA_035568735.1 Chthoniobacterales bacterium
CCTGCGCGGCGATGAGATTGATCGCGATCACGAGGAAAAGCATCGCGACGATGCCCACGCCGGAATAAAGTATGTTTTCGATTCCTTTCTTTTTCATGCGCTTTACTCGTTAGCCGGCGCGATGCGCGCGGAGAATGACGCTGGTGGTAAAAAGCGAGAAGAGAATCACGGAGAGGAAAAAGAGCACGTCGCGCGAATCGATCACGCCCACCTGCAGGCCGTCGAAGTGGGTGACGACGCTGAAGGCCACGATCGTCTGCACGAACCAGGGACTGGCCCACTGCGTCAGCAGATCCGTCACCGGCGGCCAGCCGGCGAGGATGAGAAAGAGGCAAACTACGAGCGAGAGAATGAAGCTCACCACTTGATTGCGCGTCATCGCCGAAGTCACGGAAGCGATGGAAAGGTAAGCGCCGGCCAGCAACAGGCTGCCGAGGTAACCGGTGAAGATCACGCCATTATCCGGGTGTCCGAGATAATTGACGGTAATGACGAGCGGAAAGGTGAGGGCGAGCGCGAGCGCCAGGATGAGCCAGGAAGCGAGAAATTTGCCGACAATCGCCTGCCAGGGCGTGATCGGCATCGTCAACAAAAGTTCCATCGTGCCGAGGCGGCGTTCTTCCGACCACATCCGCATCCCGACTGCCGGCACGAGGAAAAGATAAAGCCACGGATGCCAGGCGAAGAAAGAAAGGAGATTGGCCTGCCCGTGCTCGAAGAAGCCTGCGACCATGAAAGTGAGAAATCCGGAGAGCAGCAAAAAAATGACGATGAAAACGTAGGCCACCGGTGAGGCGAAATAGCCGCTCACTTCCCGTTTGGCGATGGTGAGAATGTGGCGGAGCGCATCGCTCCACGCGGGCTTTGCGCGCGCGCCCGCGAGCGTGGCGGTGGTGGCCGATCGTTCGAGCATGGCTTCGCTCATGCCTTCTCCTCCCGCTTCGTTTCTGGCAGCGTGATATTGCGGAAGACTTCGTCGAGGCGGCCTTCTTCGGTGTGCAGCTCCTCGATTCTCCAGCGCTCGGCCGCAGCCAGTTCGCCGATGGCGCGCGCCAGATCTCCGCCGTTATTCTTCGCGAAAGCGCGCAGCGCGACCGGCGTTGTCGAAAGCACCACGCACTTCGCGACCGCCGGGATCTGCTCCAGCTTTTGCCGGACCTGCGCGACGCTGCCATCGGCGATGCGCAAGGTGACGGCGCCGGCGTAGGTCGAGCGCTGCTTCAATTCCTCCGGCGTGCCGTTGGCCACGATCTGGCCGCGGTCGATGATGATCGCGCGCGAGCAGGCCGCCTCGACCTCCTCCAGAATGTGAGTCGAAAAAATGATCGCCTTCGATTCGCCCATCTTGCGAATCAAGCTGCGGACTTCGTGTTTTTGATTGGGATCGAGTCCGTCGGTCGGCTCATCGAGCACGAGCACTTGCGGATCATGAATGATCGATTGCGCGAAACAGGTGCGATGCCGATAGCCCTTCGACAACGTGTCGATGCTCTGGTGGATGACCGGTTCGAGAAAACACATCTCGACCACCCGCTGCACGGCGTGCTGGCGCGCTTCGCCACGCAGGCCGCGCAGCTCCGCGGCGAAGCGGAGGAAGCCGAGCACCGTCATGTCCGTGTAGGAGGGGGCGTTCTCCGGCAGGTAGCCGATCAGGCGTTTCGCCGGGATCGGGTCTTCCAGCATGTTAAAACCGCCGACCGTTATCTCGCCCTCCGACGGCGGGATGAATCCCGTCAGCATGCGCATGGTGGTCGATTTGCCGGCGCCATTCGGCCCGAGAAAGCCGAGCACCTCGCCCGCCTGCACCGTGAACGAGACTCCGTCCACCGCCCGCTTGGCTCCAAACGATTTCTTGAGATTTCGAACTGTTACCATGCCGCCGAGGTTCGTTTTTTCGGATGTGCATGTGTAGGACACACAATTTTTCAAAACGTTCAAGTGGGAACTTTGATTGCCCGTTTTCCTCGGAACAAAAGGGCGCAGTTTCGATTTGGAGAAAACGAATCGGCAAAGCAGTATGCAGCGCGATGAAAGCGATCCGAGTGGAACAGTTTGGGGAGCCCGAGGTGATGAAACTGATCGAGGTCCCGCCGTTGCAGCCGGGCCGGGGTGAAGTGCTCGTGCGAATGCACGCGGTCGGCGTGAACCCGGTCGAGACCTACATCCGTGCCGGCACCTACGCGCGCAAGCCGGCCCTCCCCTTTACGCCTGGCAACGACGGTGCGGGCGTGGTCGAACTGGTGGGCGAAGGGGTCAGCGAGTTCCGGGCCGGTGATCGGGTTTACCTCGCGGGCGCAAGCAGCGGGACCTACGCGGAGTATGCCTTGGGCAACGCGGCGCAGGTACATCCGTTGCCGGAACCGGCTTCGTTCGCGCAAGGCGCGGCGATGGGGACGCCGTACGCAACGGCGTATCGCGGGTTGTTCCAGCGCGCGGAGGCGCAGCCTAACGAAACCGTGCTGGTTCACGGCGCGAGTGGCGGGGTCGGCACGGCCGCGGTGCAGCTGGCGCGGGCGCGCGGCCTGCGCGTGCTCGGAACGGCCGGCACCGAGCGCGGACGCGAACTGGTGCGCGAGCAGGGCGCGCGCGAGGTCTTCGATCATCACGCGCCGGACTACCTGGCGCAGATTTTGAAGGCAACTTCCGGGCGGGGCGTGGATGTGATTTTGGAAATGCTCGCGAACCTGAATCTGGGCAAGGATCTCACCATCCTCGCGCCGCGCGGCCGCGTGGTGGTGATTGGCAACCGGGGTCGGGTGGAAATTGATGCGCGCGAGACGATGTCGCGCGACGCCGATGTTCGCGGAATGGTGCTGCCGAATACGCCGCCGGCCGAGCTGGCCAGCATCCACGCCGCGCTCGTGGCCGGGCTGGCGAACGGGAGCCTGCGTCCGGTGATCGGAAAGGAGTTCCCACTGAGGGACGCGCCGGGAGCGCATCGCGCGGTGCTGGAGCCGGGAGCGTTTGGGAAGATCGTGCTCGTCCCGTGACGGGGTGGGGAACAGAGGGCCGATTCGCTAGCGCTGGCGGAAGATTCGCGGGCGCGGCGTGGTGCTGTTTCGGCGGTGACCAACGATTTCGCCTTGAACAGTCCGGCCGTCCAGGCGCGTGAGATTTTTCACCTGGGCTGGCTTCAAGAGTGGCGTGTGCGGGATATCGCAAAGATGGTTTGGCACGACCCAGATGTTTTTCTCTGAGGTCATCCACTGGTCGCGATCGAACCGAGCCAGGTTAACCGGGCGAGAGTAGCGACGCAGGGTGCGCTCGCCGCGCAGGTTAAAATAGATGTGGAAGTAACTCAGGGCCAGCTCGCGCAATGTGCGATAGACCGGCTCGCGGTATCTGCACCCGGTAAAGTTCGATTTTGCCACCGCACCCCAATGACCGCGGACTTTGAAGACAGCGAGAACATGATCGGTATCGTTGTCCGCTTCCAGGTCGAGGAGCAATGGCGGGAAGCCAAGCACACGCAGAGCGGCCGCGGCGAAGATCGCGCCCTCCAGACAATGCGCGGTCCGCTGGCGCAGGACGACGCGCGGCGACCAGGCGGTCGGCGCAAGATGATAGGGCATCGCGTCGAGGAACCGCTGGATGCCGACAGGCGTCTTGAGGGAGCGGAGTTTTCTTAATTCCGGCGAATCAAGCATGGAGGAAAGCGACAAATGACAAGTGACGAGTGAGACCGACCCATAGCTGACGACTAATAACTGTTAAGCAAAAACCAACGGCTTTCTCTTACTCGAACCGGTTGTCTTTGAAATGGCGTTTGCCTTTTAGCGCTTTGGCGTATTCGTCGCGGCTGAGAATGTTTTCGTCGAGCTGCATCTCGGTGCGACAGAAGGTCTGCAAAAAGGTCGCCACTTTGTCCGCGGCGCTCAGGGCTTCCTCGCAGAGGTAGTTAGCATCCACATTGATGCACACGGCCCCGACCACGCCATACTCTGGCCGGGTAATCGGGATGGTGGTGCACTTGAAGCGCCGCGCGCCAATGTTCAGCTCATAATTCAGCTTCTCTTCATGGGTCATCTGCCGCTTCTTCAGGTCGATGACCAGGTTGGTGGTGCCATCATGCAGGTTGCGGCCGGTGACGTTGTTCTCCAGCGCGACGAGCGAGCGCGATGGATTGGAAAGATCGTGCAGCAGGATCTCAATCCCGAGGTTGGGGAATGATTTGCCCAGCAGGCGAACGATCCGGGCGTAATTCCCCAGATATTCCTGGGTGTCATCCGCGATTTTTTTGCCGTCGTAACGCGTGAAGAGGCGGGCGTAAACCTTCTGCTCGGTGGGTTCCAGCTGCGCCCGGACATTGTTCTGTTCGCCAATGAAAATGAGCTGTCGCGCCGCCATCGGATCGAAATTCCGGAGGAAGTAGTGCATTCCAAGCCGAAAGTCCTTGAGACTAAATTCCGGGAAGTTGTCGCGATTGATGATGTAGGGATAGAAGTCGTATTCCTCGAGCTTGCGCCCGTAGCGCCGCCGCTCCTTGTATTTTCCCCAAAGATAGCCAGCCCCGAGAAGAATGGCGGAAGCAATGATGGAAGCGATCACGTTGACCGTGACGTCGCTCCCAAACCCAGTGGATAAGATTGGCATGGTGTCTCCGGATCACTTGATCTCGGGCTTGCCTTTCAGGTGAAGCTGGGCATTGCCCGTGCCTTCGTTCACGCTTAATATTTCATTCGCGTTGCCCTCAACTCCGGTTGGGAGGAGGCTGGTCAATGCTCCGCAAAGGCAGCCCAGCGCCATGCCAACGACAAATCCGATCAGGGCCGTTTTTCGCACCTGGCAATCTGCGACCTTCAAGATCGAGTTCAAGCAGTAAGGGGAGATAGAGGAGTGGGACCGGAGCTCCGGCTTGTCAGTTGATCGATTCAGATTGCGAGCCAGCGTCGGAGGCGGGATCCCTCGCTGCCACTCGCTCGAATGAGCGGTGCCTGATATTGTGCTGGGCGAAAAGCTGGCGCCGGGATTCCGAAACGAGCGGGAGACGCGAGGTAGCGGGGCACCGGATCCGTGGTCTATGCCTTACGCGGTCGGGCATGGAAGCTGCTTTTAAACATGGTGAATATAGAGAAACCACAGCCAACCAC
>DATMNS010000010.1:0-2810 GCA_035568735.1 Chthoniobacterales bacterium
GGTTGCGCGGAATGGAAGCGCTCGCCGTTCTCATCTCGCAAGACTATTCCGAAGAGGATTCCCGGCTCCTGCGGCAACCGGTGCTCTTTGATTATTTCGAGAAACAACTCGCGGAGATGAACGTTGGGCTGAGGACGAACCCCACCGTCGTCCGAATGAACGCAGGCATCCAGAAAGTGCGCCGCATCCTTGGGTGCGGCGACGCGCCGATCTCGCAGAAAAAAGCCGCGGAAGTCTCCGGCGTTTTGGGCGAGCTGGTCAAAAGTCTCAGTCGTTAGGCGGAACGAGCACGGCCGCGCCGGTCAGCGCGCCGCGGCGCAGGGCGTGGAGCGCTTCGTTCGCCTGCGCGAGCGGGAATGTTTTGGTCTCGACGCGCACCGGGACCTGCGGCGCGAGGGCGAGAAATTCCGTGCCGTCGCGCCGGGTGAGATTCGCGACCGAACAGATCGTGCGTTCCTGCCAAAGATCGTTATACGGGAATGACGGGATGTCGCTCATGTGAATCCCGCCGCAGACGACCGTGCCGCCGCGTTCGAGGACGCGCAGCGCGGCCGGCACGAGCGGACCGACTGGCGCGAAAATGATCGCCGCATCCAGCGTCTCGGGCGGCGTTTCATCCGAGCCGCCGGCCCATTTCGCACCAAGCCGGCGCGCGAAATTCTGCGCGGTTGTATCGCCGGGGCTCGTGAACGCGAACACTTCGCGTTCCTCGTGCCGGGCCACCTGCGCGATGATGTGCGCCGCGGCGCCGAATCCGTAAATCCCGAGCCGCCGAGCGTCGCCGGCTTTGCGGAGACAGCGATAGCCGATCAATCCCGCGCAGAGGAGCGGCGCGCCTGCGACATCTTCGTAGGCGTCCGGCATGGGAAAACAGAAACGCGCATCCGCGACGGTGTATTCCGCGTAGCCGCCCTCGATCGTGTAACCGGTGAAACGCGCGCGCAGGCAGAGATTTTCACGATTCGTCAGGCAAAATTTGCATTCGCCGCAGGTCCAGCCGAGCCACGGAATCCCGACTCGTTGGCCAGGGTGGAAGCCGCGCACCTCCGCGCCGATCTCCTCGACCCGGCCGACGATTTCGTGACCGAGAACGAGCGGCAGTTTCGGCTCGGGCAGTTCACCGTCGAGCACATGGAGATCGGTGCGGCAGACCGCGCAGGCCGCGACGCGCACGAGTAATTGATCGGGGCGGGGCGCGGGGCGCGGCACGTCCCGGGCCACGAGCGGCTGGCGGGGCGATTCGAGAACCATCACGCGCATACCGATGGCTACACGCATTCGATCGCTTTTGAAAACGCAACGCAATTTCCGGCCACTGAAAGGCAGGCAACGGTTCGCGCATCCGCCGAAGCGCTGTCTCCGATCATCGCCAATTGGTCGACGTTTTTCGTTATTCGTTAGGCAAGGAACGGGCCAGAGTAACGAAGACAAGGTCAACCGTGATGGAGCACTCCTTATTTTCCGAGACGATCTCCACGGCCGTCGCACGTCTCGCGACGGATGCGAAGACGGGTCTCAGCACCTCCGAGGCACGGGCGCGACTCTCCCGCGACGGTCCGAACCAGCTCGCCGAAACGACGCCCCCGCCCTGGTGGCACAAGCTGCTCGAGCAGTTCAATCAGCTCGTCATTTGGATTCTGCTCGCGGCCACCATCCTCTCCGGCGCGCTCGGCGACTGGCTGGAGGCGGGCGCGATCCTCGCCATTGTCGTGCTCAACGCGCTCCTCGGATTTTTTCAGGAACGCAAAGCGGAGGAAGCGCTCTCCTCGCTGCGGAAACTTTCCTCGCCGAGCGCGTGCGTGGTGCGCGACGGATCCCTGCACGATCTCGCCGCGGCCGAACTGGTGTGCGGCGATATCGTCGACCTTGGAGCTGGCGATATCGTCCCGGCGGATCTCCGTTTGCTCCGCAACTTTGGCCTGAAAATGCAGGAAGCGGCGCTCACCGGGGAATCGACCCCGGTGGACAAGGACGCCGAGGCCGTCTTGCCTAACGACTCGACGATCGCCGAGCGGATCAACATGGTCTTTCTCGGGACCAACGTGGTGGCGGGCCGGGCGCGCGGCCTGGTCGTCGCCACCGGAATGCGGAGCGAGCTGGGCCGCATCGCGGGCTTTCTGCAAAGCGAGCAGCGCGAGCCGACCCCCCTGCAAAAGCGTTTGGAGGAATTGGGACGCGTCCTGATCCTCGCCTGCCTCGCGCTCGTCGCGCTCATTTTCGTTCTCCAACTATGGCGCGGGGAGAGTCTCGCCCACACCTTTCTCCTCGCCATCAGCCTCGCGGTCGCGGCGGTGCCGGAAGGTTTGCCCGCCGTCGTGACGATCGCGCTCGCCCTCGGCTTGCAGCGGATGGTGAAACGCCACGCGCTCATCCGTCGCCTCGCCAGCGTCGAAACCCTCGGCTCGGTTACGGTCATTTGTTCCGACAAAACGGGCACGCTGACGCGTAACGAAATGACGGCGACAGAAATCGTCACCGCGAGCGAGCATTACCGAATCACGGGCAGCGGTTACACGCCAGAAGGCGAGTTCCTGGGAAATTCCGGACCCGCCGCGCAGCCGCTGCCAGCGGAGCTCGCGCGCGCCCTCCAGATCGGGCTTTGGTGCAACATCTCGCAGCTCGAGGCGCCGGACGAGAAGGACGGACGCTGGCGGATTGTCGGCGATCCGACCGAAGGCGCGCTCGTCGTCGCCGCACGCAAGGCCGGCCTGCAGCGGGATCCGGCTGATGTGATCCTCCACGAAATTCCCTTCGACTCGGAACGAAAACTGATGTCGATGGTGGTCCAGGACGCGCACGAACAAACCTTT
>DATMNS010000011.1:0-11792 GCA_035568735.1 Chthoniobacterales bacterium
CAGCCGGCCGCGGGCCTCGCTTGAGATTGCCGAGCTGTTGTTGGCGTTGTAGGGCCGGGCGTGTCGCCCGCTTGAGGGACGGCGCAGTCGGTCTTTCTCCTGCGGTCGTCGTTCTCCGCCTGCGGCCGATACTCCGAAGGCGTTCGCGAGAAGGCAGGCCGCCGCTACACTTTCGAACTGCTCAGGCCGCCGGCTTTGGCCCGGCTTTTTCGTTCAGGACCTGCGTAAACTCCTGCAGGCTCGTCACGATCTGCGGCGCCTTGGCCAGGACGGTGCTGGCCAGTTTCTCGGCGTAATCGGGCCGGCGCTGCGACATCTCCGAGAGCGCCATCATGACCGCGAGCGCGTTGTTAATCGAGTGCTTGATTTCGCTGAATTTCTTCTGCAACTGCGCGATTTCTTCCTGTGGGATGCTGGTGGCGGGTTCGGTCATGATCGGGTCAAATTAGCTGGAGAAAGCGGGCGGGTGTGCTTGACTGATAGGTTCGACAGATTCCGTCCGATGCCTGCAAAGAGTATCAAGATCAGTGGGGCGCGCCAGCACAATCTAAAGAATCTCCACGTCGAGATTCCGCGGGAAAAGCTGGTCGTGATCACTGGGATGAGTGGATCCGGCAAATCGTCGCTTGCCTTCGATACCCTCTACGCCGAAGGCCAGCGCCGCTACGTCGAGAGCCTCTCTGCCTACGCCCGGCAATTCCTCGACCAGATGGAGAAACCGGACGTCGATTTCATCGAAGGCCTCTCGCCGGCGATCGCCATCGAACAGCGCAGCGCGGGGACGAATCCGCGCTCGATCATTGCGACGACGACCGAGATTTACGATTACCTGCGGGTCTTGTTTTCGGCGGTCGGGCAGCCCCACGATCCGTTGACCGGCCAGCCGATCTTCCGGCAAACGGCGCAACAAATTGTGGATCAGATTCTCGCGTATCCGGCGGAGACCAAGATCATCCTGCTCGCGCCACTGGTGCGCGGTGAGAGCGGCGAGTTTCGTGACGTGATCGAGAAAACTAGGCGGGAGGGCTTTGTCCGAATCCGGGTCGATGGCGAAATCGTCGAGCTGGGGCGGCCGGAACCGATCCGGCTGAAGAAGGGCGAGCGGCATACGATCGAAGCGGTGGTCGATCGATTGGTCATGCGCGAGGGGATTCGTGCGCGGTTGGCGGACTCGGTGGAGACGGCGCTGAAGTGGGGCGGGAACAAGATGGTGGTGCTCAGAGAAGGGAAAACGTCCAACGTCCAATGTCCAACGTCCAACGTCCAACTGGAAGAGGATTGGGAGGAGGTTCGTTATTCTACGGACTACGGCAATCCGGAGACCGACTTCTCGTTAGGGCAACTGACCCCGAGGCATTTTTCCTTTAACAGCCATCTCGGCGCCTGCCCGGCTTGTCACGGGCTCGGGACGCAGTTGGTTTGCGATCCGGAGCTGATGGTGACGGACACTTCGAAATCGCTCGCCGAAGGGGCGGTGGTCCCCTGGCGGCGGGGGACGAAACGGATGCAGGCGTATTACCGCGGGCTGCAAACTGCCCTCGTCCGGCATTTCGATGTCGCGGACAATATTCCGTTTGAGGATTTGCCCGAGAAGTTCAAAGAGGCGCTTTATTTCGGCACCGGCGATCGCCCGATCGAGATGAGCTTCGGCGGCAACGGCCGGGGAACGAAGACGGCGCGACCGTTTGAGGGGTTGCTCCCGCAACTGCAGCGGCTCTACGGGGAAACGGAAAGCGAATTCACGCGCAGCCGGATTCGCGCATTCATGAACCGCGCGCCCTGCACGACCTGCCATGGAGCGCGGCTGAAGCCGGAAATTCTCGCGGTCACGATCAATGCGCAGAGCGGTCGGGAAGCGAACATCCATCAGTTCTGCGAGCTGACGATTGCGGCCGCGGCACAGTTCGTTAGGCAACTCGATCTCTCGGAACCGCAGCGGGCGCTTGTTTCCGAAGTCGTGCACGAGATTTCTTCGCGGCTCGAATTTCTTCTCGAAGTGGGGCTCGATTATCTCACCCTCAATCGCGAGAGCGGCACGCTCTCCGGCGGCGAGGCGCAACGCATCCGGCTGGCGACGCAAATCGGGTCCGGTCTGGCCGGCGTGCTCTATGTGCTCGACGAGCCGAGCATCGGGCTGCATCAGCGCGACAACGCGCGGCTCATCGGCACTCTGCGCCGGCTGCGCGATCTCGGGAATTCGGTCATCGTGGTCGAGCACGACGAAGAGACGATTCGCGCGGCCGATCATATTCTCGATCTCGGGCCGGGGGCCGGTCCGCGCGGGGGCGAAATCGTGGCGGCAGGAACGCTGGAGGAAATTCTGCAGGCGCAAAATTCGCCGACTGCGGCCTATCTCTCGGGCCGTTCCAGAATTGCCATCCCTCGCCAGCGGGTCGCGCCTCGCTCCAATGATCCGTCTTCCGACGGCTGGCTGACGATCGTGGGCGCGACGGAAAACAATCTCCGAAACCTGACCGCGGCGATTCCGTTAGGCTGCCTGACCTGCGTGACGGGCGTTTCCGGAAGCGGGAAATCGACCCTGATTGACGACATCCTGCGCCGCGCGCTCTTCCGCCATTTTTACAATTCCAAAGACAAGCCGGGCGAACACCGCGCGCTGCACGGGCTCGATCAAATCGACAAGGCGATCATCATTGATCAAAGCGCGATCGGCCGCACGCCGCGGTCCAATCCGGTCACTTACACCGGTGCGTTTACGCCGATTCGCGAGTTGTTCAGCCAACTGCCGGCCGCGCGCGTGCGCGGCTACGGCGCGGGGCGGTTTAGCTTCAACGTCAAGGGTGGTCGCTGCGAAAATTGTCAGGGCGACGGCCTGATCAAGATCGAGATGCATTTCCTGGCCGATGCCTACGCTGTCTGCGAAGTGTGCCAGGGGAAACGCTACAATCGCGAGACGCTCGAGATTACTTATAAAGGCAAAAACGTGGCCGACGTCCTCGCGCTGACGGTTGATGAAGCGTCCCGTTTCTTCCGCAACGTGCCGACGGTGGCGGATAAACTAAGGGCATTGCAGGATGTGGGGCTGGGATATTTGCGCCTTGGCCAGGCCGGCACGACGCTCTCCGGCGGGGAAGCGCAGCGCGTCAAACTCGCGACGGAACTGGCG
Source organism: Chthoniobacterales bacterium (assembly GCA_035568735.1). GTDB lineage: Bacteria > Verrucomicrobiota > Verrucomicrobiia > Chthoniobacterales > UBA10450 > Palsa-1392. The sequence continues at coordinate 3,128 of DATMNS010000011.1, forward strand.
AAGAGGGCGACCGGCCGCACCCTCTACATCCTCGACGAACCGACCACCGGATTGCATTTTGCCGACATCGAAAAGCTCCTGCAAGTGCTGATGAAACTGCGCAACGCGGGCAACACGCTGGTGGTGATCGAGCACAATCTCGAGATGATCAAATGCGCGGACTGGGTGATCGATCTTGGACCGGAAGGAGGCGAGGGCGGCGGACGAATCGTCGGCGTCGGCACGCCGGAAGCGATCGCAGGAATGAAGGGAAGTCACACCGGCGCGTACCTGCGGCCGTTGTTAGGCAAATGAACCGGAAATTTCCTGCCCTCCTGAGCGCCGTCCTCCTCTCGTTAGGGTCGGCGAGTCGCGGGCAACAGACCCCGGCGCTGGAGGCGGCGGTTGCGCCGCTGAGCGATGGCGTGCCGGAAGTGGCGGTCGAGCGACTAAAAACCCTGCTCGCCCAGAATCCGCCGGCCGCGGAACAACTGGTGGCGCAGCGCAAGCTAGCAGAGGCGCTCGTCGAGATGGGTCGGCCCGCGGACGCGCTCGAGGTTGTTGCCAGCCCCGGCCTGGCGAAAGACCCGGAGGCCGTCTTCTGGCACGCGCAGGCCCTCGCGGCGCTCGGCCGTTGGGCGGAAGCGCTCCCGTTCTACCAGGCAATCGCGCGGAATGAAAAATCGTCGCGGCGGACGGAGGCGCTCTTCGGAGAAGCGGAAATGTTGCGCGCGCTCGGCCAAACGGATGAAGCCCTGCCCGTGCTCTTAAAACTGGAGAATGCGCCGGAATGGAGTGTGCGGGCAAAGTTAGGGGTAGCCCAGTTGATGATCGAACGGGGCGATCTCGCGGCGGCTGATCGTCTCCTCCGCGAGACCAGACCGCAACGCGCGACCGAGCGCACCGAAAAGCGCTTTCTGTTTGGCCGGCTGAGCCTCGCGCAGGGTCGCGCCGAAAAGGCCATCGAGACTCTGACCGTGATTTTGAAGAAGCCGGCGGATGTTTCACACCCGCTGCTGATCGCGACTCTCTTCGCCCTGGCCGACGCGCATCTGAAGGCGAAGACCCCGGAGATCGGCGACGACGCGCTCGAGGAATTTATCGATCATCACCCTAACGACCCGGCGCTGCCCACAATCTTTGCCAAGCTCGACGAGCTTTACCGGATGGAGCGCAAGCCGTCGACGAGGGAGCTCGAACGCTGGATGCGCGACCCGGCCGAGCCGCGGCGCGCGCTGGCGCAATGGTATCTGGCCCGCAGTAAACTTCGCTCCGGCAACCGGGAGTCGGCGATCGAGCTGCTGACGCAAGTGCGCGATAGCGCGGTGCGCTTGCCGTCGTTAGGCGAGGCGGATCTGGATTTGGCGCGCCTGCACCTGGCGAAGGATCAGTGGGAGCCGGCGATCGCCGCCGCGGAAGCCGCCCGCGCGCAGAATTCCGCGCCGGCGTTCCTCGGGCAGGTCGAATGGCTGACGGCAGAAGCGAATTATCGTAGCGGGCACCTCGCGCAGGCCGCGCCCATTTACGAGAAACTGGCGCTGCAGGCGCCCACCGTGTCGGGCGACGCGCTCTTTAACGCGGCCCTCTGCTGGCTGCGGCTCGATCGGGCCGAGGAGTTCTCGGCGGACTATCGCAAAATCAGCAGCGACCCCGCTAAGCAAGCCGTCCAGGGAGAACTTCTCCTCGAGCAAGGGGCCGCGCAGGCGGCGCAGGGAAAGGGGGAAGCCGGACTGACGTTTCAACAATTCATCCGCGATTTTCCGCAAAGCCAGCGCGTCTCCGAGGCGTGGGTGGCGCTGGCGGAACTCGCGTTCCATGCTGCAAAACCGGACATTGTAACCGCGCGCAAGGACTTGGCACAGGCGCGCCAAGGACATCCGACCCAGGCCGCGCTGGAACGCGCTGATTATCTCCAAATCTGGCTTGAAGACGCGACGGAATCGCCGGACGAAACGCCGGTCATCACCGCAGCCAACAATTTTCTCCAGCAATATCCCGATTCCCGTTTCATCGCCGAAGTGCGGATGAAAATCGCCGAAGCCTATTTTCGACGACAGGATTTTGCCAACGCGCAGACGCAATTCGAATTGCTGGCGCAGCAAAAGCCGGACGGGCCGCTGGCCGAGAAGGCGCTCTTTTTCGCCGCACGTTCGGCGATGTCGAGCATGGGCGCGGAGTCGCTCGATCACGCGCTCGCGTTGCTCGATCAGGTGGTGAAACTAAACGGTGACTTGAAGTGGGTCGCGCGCAATGAAGAGGCGGCGATCGAGCGACGACTGGGAAAAAATCGAGAAGCGCTGGCCCTTTACGACGAGGTGCTGAAGAACGATGCGAAAGCCGCGGAGAACCGGGAGGCGCTCTGTGGAAAAGGCGACATTCTCTACGAGATGGGTGTGACCGATCCGCAAAATTACCGGCGCGCGATCGAACTTTACGATCAACTTGCGACCGAATCCGGTGTGTCGGCGCATTGGCGCAACCAGGCGGAGTTCAAAAAAGGAAAAGCGCTGGAGAAATTGAATGATCAACCCGGCGCCCTCGCGACTTACTACGGAGTGATCGAGAAAGGCGCCCGGCCTGACGTGCAGCACGAATTCTTTTGGTTTTATAAAGCGGGTTTCAACGCCGCGCATTTGCTGGAGGAAGCGAAGGACTGGAAAGCCGCGGTCGCGGTCTACCGCAAGCTGGCGGCGGTCGGAGGCACGCGCAGCGACGAGGCCAAGGCGCGGCTTACGCAGCTCCGCCTCGAGCATTTTCTCTGGGATGAATAGGCGATTTGGGCGGTTCGAATTCCGAAGATTCGTCTTGCCTTCGGGCGGCTAACGGGCGCAGGATTGGAGGATGAAAACAAGAAGCGGATGGTTCCATCTGCGCGGCTTGTTTCTGCTCGCAGTGGGTTTCACCATGGGGATCGTATTGAGCGCAACCGCACTCGGCGGCCCGAATACGGACCGGGCCGCGATGATTGCTCGCTCCCGCGTGGCCCGACCCCACATGGCGCAGGATCGGCCCGCGCCCAAAAAAGTGGTGTTCTATGTGATGTCCTCCGCCTCGCCGATCCCGAAACCGATCGCCTATTTCTCCGCCGGGGTCCCGACGACGACGATTCCGATGGAGATTATCGGACGTGGACCGGAGTCAGGCCCCCGTTAGGCGAAAGGCGCCTGTCCTCCGCGCCTAGGATTTTTCATCGAGCCAGGGCATCAGGCGGCGGAGGCGCGCGCCCACATGCTCGATCGGTTCGGCCTGACCTTTATCCAACAGGCGCTGGTAACGCTTGCGTCCCGTCGCCGTTTCGCGAAGCCACTCCTGCGCAAATTTCCCGCGGCGGATCTTCAGGAGCGCTTCTTTCATCCGTAATTTGACGCTTTCGTCGATGATCTTTGGACCGACCGAGATGTCGCCCCATTTGGCGGTCTCCGAAATTCGCTCACGCATCCCGCTGATACCGGCGCGATGCATCAAATCCACGATGAACTTCAACTCATGCAGGCATTCGAAGTAGGCCATCTCCGGCTGGTAACCCGCCTCCACGAGGGTCTCAAATCCGGCCTGGACCAGCGCGCTCATTCCGCCGCATAAGACGGCCTGCTCGGCGAACAAATCGGCCTCGGTTTCTTCCTGAAAAGTCGTCTCAAGGACACCGGCGCGGGTGCCGCCGATGGCTTTGGCATAAGCGAGCGCCAACTGGCGTGCATGTCCGTTCGCGTCCTGCTGAATTGCAACGACACAAGGCACCCCTTTGCCTTCGACGAACTGCGCGCGGACCATGGCCCCGAGTCCCTTGGGCGCGACCATGACCACGTTGACTTCGTTAGGCGGGACGATCGTTCGGTAATGAACGGCAAAGCCATGCGCAAAGAGGAGCGTCTGTCCCGGGCGGAGATGCGGCGCGATGTCGACCTCGTAGATTCCGGCCATTTTCGTGTCGGGCAGGGCGAGAAAAACGACATCGGCCTGGCGCACGGCCGCGGCTGTCGTCGTTAGGCGCAGTCCATCCTGGCGCGCCGTGACCCGGGACCGGCTCTTGGGAAGCAGACCGACGATGACCGGGATCCCGCTGTCGCGCAGGTTCAGGGCGTGAGCGCGACCCTGCGCGCCGTAGCCAACGACCGCGCAGGTTTTGTCGAGGAGCGGCGCGAGATTGACGTCTTTATCGGTGAGAATTCTCGCTAACATAAGCCGCGGCTGGGAGCCGCCGATGGTAGCGGTGCGGGCTCGACTGTCAATCCCGCGCTTCGAGCGGCGGGCGACTAATTCGCGAGCGCCGGGGAGGGGCGGCCGATCGCTTCGAGGCGCGTGACCTGAGCGATGGCGTCTTTGGCCGCGGCCTTCCGCCCCATTTTTTCCAGGATATCCGAGAGCAAGGCATATTGGCTGGGCGCGTCCGGCTGCCGCGCGACCGCGCGCTTCTGCGCGCGATAGGCATCAGCCAGACGATTTTGGCGGAGGCGCATCAGCGCGATCAAATTCAAAGCATCGACCTCGTGGAGGTCGAGCCAGCTCGCCGTGCGGAACGCTTCGACAGCGCGATCCGCATCGCCCGCTTGCGCATAAAGCCGGCCGAGGGCCAGGGCCGCGCCGTAGTGCCACCAATGGCTACGTGCAAAATCCGAGACGAGAGCAAAGGCGTTGGCCGACTTTTTCTTTTGGCGGAGCAACTCGGCCTCCAGACTAACGATTTCCCAAACTTCCGGATAATCGGTGCGCGCTTTTTCCAAAGCGGCGAGTGCTTCATCGTCGCGGTGCGTGGCGTGCAGGAGACGACCCAAATTCAGGACTGCAATCCAGGCGCGCGGATAAGTCTTGCTCGCCTCGAGGGAATGTTTTGCCGAATCTGCGAAAAGAGCTTCGGCTTCCTTCGTTTTGCCTTCCTCGTAATAGACGTGAGCCAGGTTGTTGCGAGCCACCGGAAAATCGGGCGTGCCTGCGAGCACTTTCCGGAGGAGAGCTTCGGCCTTGGCGAGCTTACCGCTGCGGGTATAAAGCTCGGCCAGGTTTCCGCTGACCCGCATGCTGTTTCCCCCGGCCGCCATCGTGCGCTCGTAAAAGACCTCGGGCGTGACCCAGTCGCTGCTGCGCAACGCGCTGCGGATGCTGAGGCCGCCGGCCGCGACGCAGGCAAAAGCGGCAAGCGAGGCGCGATAGCGCGCCGGAAGGTCGAGCACACAGCCGGCGAGAAAAAGCAGCAGGCCAACGCTGGGCAGGTAAAGCCAGTGCTCGGCGCAAGTCGCATTGAGTTCCACGATGTTCGACGTGGGTAGGTAACTGATGATGAACCAACTCGCGCCGAAGATGCGTAGCGAGCGGCCGTTCCCGCGCCAGCAGCAACCAGCGATGAGGAGAAACGCGAAGATCAATCCGGCGATCGAGAGATACTCGGTCGCGACAGAATGCTCCCAGGTGGTGTGGCTGCGATAGTTGTCTCCATCCACCACCGTGCGTTCCATGTGCAGATTGGACGGGAAAATCATCAGCCGCCCATAATCGCCCAGCGCCCGAAGCATTAACACCGCGCGCACCGGCGCACCCCAGCCTTCCGAAGGACCCGGTCCGGATCGCGGCGGGGGCAACTGCCGAAGTCCCATGTAAAGAGCAAACAGAGCAACGCAAACGGCGACCGACCACGTCTTGCCGCGGAGGCGAATTTTGTGGTCGAAGAACAAAGTGTGGAAAAGAAAAAAGACCAACCAAAGGCCGGCCGTTTCGCGTGAACAGAGCGCCAGGAGACCGAGGAGCGTTGCCGCGAGAAAAAGGAGGTATCGGCCGGTTCCCGGCTTCATCGCGCGCGCGCGAAAGACGAGATACCACGCGCTCGAAGCGAAAAGGAAAGCGAGGCTATCGGCCCGCCCGGAGATATAATCGACTGCCGCGCTGTGCACGGGATGCACGGCCCAAAGGAGAGCGACGAAGAACGCCAGGTCCGCCAGGAAGTTCGAACCGTCCCGGAGCCAGGCCGCGTCACGCGCCGCTTGCAGCAAGCGCTTGACCAAAAAGTAGAGCATGACCGCGCTCCCGGCGTGCAGCAGCAGATTGGTGAGGTGAAAACCGAAGGTGTTCGTATTCCAAAAAAAGTAGTCCGCCATGAACGACAGGTTCTGAATCGGTCGATAGTGCCCGGAGAATGAGTCGGGGAAGAGATAGTGCCGGAAAACCTCCAGCACGAGGAGCGGACTCTTGATGAAGGGGCTGTCGCGCGCGAGATATTCGTCATCCCAGAGGAAAGCGCCCGAGAGGGAGGGTGTTCGAACCACAATGGCGATAAGCAAAAGAAACAGGGCACGCCACCCATCGGAATAAAGGATAGGCGCCATGTGCTGGGAGAGCGTGGCTGCACCGGCGCGGAGGTGCGTTTTGGCGGCGGATGAAAGTGCGTTCAAATTGAAGCCGGAATCGAACCACATCCTTCGGAGCAGCGTTGATGCCAATGCCCGCGTTTTCATGGGATTGCCCACGAAGCCAGAAAACGGAGATCTGTGGGCGTGTCTTTGCTACGGGGTGTAAGGCGAGAAGTAGGCAGTTCCCGCCACGTCGGACAAAGCGTTCCAGGTAAAGAGCGGAATCTTAGGCAGGCTGTCTACGGTCTGCGGGCCATAGTCCTGTCCAAACATATCCTGGCCCGTGTTGTAGAGGAGAGAGTTCTGTTTCATGTAGGAGGTCCAGGCCGTCACCGGAACAACCGCCCCGGTTGCCTTGCTGTTTTCGATCGCGTATTGATCCACCGCGGAAACGATCAGGCGAAGATCGTTCAGGATGCGGCCTGCCTGGACGCGCTTGCGAGCCCGGAGAAATCCCGGAATGGCGAGGGCGGATAACAAGGCGATGATCGCGACCACGACCATGAGTTCGGTCAGGGTGAAGCCCCATCTGTCCTTACCGAGTCTGCTTACCATTGCATTCCTTGCAGCACCCTTGATGCCGGTCGGCGTGGTTTCCGACATTGCCTCCCAAATGACAGGACGGGATTCGATGAACGGATAGCACTTGCTGGAGGGACGTGATTGCGCCGCGGCGGACGTGGCTCCGGCGGTGGACCAGGGCGCTCATACTGGAGGCAAAGATCGACTTCTCTGGCGACCGACCGTGCGACTCATTGCCTGCCACCCCCGAATCCTTTCGGGGATGGCAGGTGTATGAATCAGACGTTTCCTGCTACGGCCCGTAGGGCGAGAAGAAGGCGGTTCCCGCGACGTCGGACAAGGTGGCCCAGGCGTTGGCTGGGACCTTCGGGAGGCTATCCACGCTCTGAGAACCGTACGCGTCGCCGAACATATCCTGCCCCGTATTGTAGAGGATAGAGTTCGCCTTCATGTATTGGGTCCAGGCCGCCGTTGGGACAATCGTGCCGGTAACCTTGCTGTTTTCGATCGCGTATTGATCCACTGCGGAGTCGATCAGACGAAGATCGTTCAGGATGCGGCTCGCCTGGGCGCGCTTGCGGGCCCGGAGAAATCCCGGGACGGCGATGGCGGCTAACAGTGCGATGATCGCGACCACGATCATGATTTCCACAAGGGTGAAGCCCCCGCGGTTTTTATTGAGTTTTTGTAACATGCTATTTGCTTTCTATCTGGTTTGTTTGTTTTGATTGCGTCCGCCGTTCCATCGCGGATTGCCTCTTTTAGGAGCAGCGTTGATGCCAACCCGCCTGATTTTAATGATTTCCAGAGCTTGGGGCACATGTCCCACGGCGGGCGCCTGATGAACCTTCTCAGTAAATCCAGCTCGCTCCGGGCTGTTCCGACCGGGGTTTATCTCTTCCTTGGCGTTTTTCTCCTTCGCTTGATCGTCCTCGTCCGGTTGACCGGCAGCCAATTTCTGCTGCCGACCGCCGGGGACATGCAGTTCTACAACGAATGGGCTTTGCGGATTCTGCGCGGGAGCTGGACCGAGCACACAGCCTTCTACGGTTTGCCGCTTTATCCTTTTCTGCTCGCTGGGATCTATAAGATTTGCGGCTATAGCCCGTTTGTTCCCGGGTTGCTCCAGGCGGGGTGCGAGGGCGGTACAGCCGTCCTCTTGTACCAACTGAGCGCGTTGGTTTTTCCCGCACGGGGCGTGGCGGATTCTGCGGAAGAGAAGAAGCCGTCGATAAACGTCATCGGCCTCGGGGCGGTGATCGGTTGGGCATTCTTTCAGCCGGCTCAGGTCTATTCAGTCATTCTGATGCCGACCGCGTGGCTGGTCTTCGTCTTCTGGTTTGTCGTCTGGCAGATCGTCAAACGCCGGGAAGCCCCAGCGCTCTGGAAGCTTCTGCTCATGGGAATGCTGATTGGCTTCACCGCCATGGGTATCGCAACGATCTTGTTCCTGGTCCCGCTCGTATTCGCGGCGCTTTTCCTACGTTGGGCCGCCCCTTTTTCTTATCGGGTCGCCGGCACGGTGGCGGTGATCGCCGGCATTTTTGTCGGCGCTTCCCCCGCCTGGATTCATAACGCCTTCGTCGCGCGCGACCCGGTGTTTCTTTCAGCCCACAGCGGGGTCAATTTTTGGATAGGGAACAACCCGATGGCCAACGGTTATCCGAGGTTTCCGCCCGGTCTGCATGCTGGGCAGCAGGCGATGCTGCAGGACTCGATCGCGACCGCTGAGAAAGCGGCAGGGCACCCTCTCAAGCGCTCTAAGGTTTCCGCCTTCTGGTCGCAAAAAGCCCGCGCCTGGATCCAGGGTCATCCGCTGGACTGGA
>DATMNS010000012.1:0-35368 GCA_035568735.1 Chthoniobacterales bacterium
GTCGAAATTTTCTTCCAGCGCTTCGCGAATCGCCAAACCATCCGGGACGGAAATCTGACGTTCGACGCGCAAGCGAAGCGGAAAAATCTCGCGCGCGATAAAGGTGAGATGCGTGTTGAGGACGTCACCGAGGAGGATTTCGGTGCCGGTGTTGATGACGACGACTCGCATTGGTTGAGACAGAAACGTTCAACGTTGAGCGTTGGACATTTAACGCTAGGCGCGAAGCGCCCTCCTTTACGCCGCGTCTTTGTCCTGCTTCTTGCGGATGAGCGGAAGCTTTTTCCCTTCGACGACTCCGCGATTGATCGTCACCTCGGCGATATCTTCGCGGCTCGGGATGTCATACATGATGTCGAGCATGATCCGCTCGAGCATCGAGCGCAGCGCCCGGGCGCCGGTCCCCTTGGTCACCGCCTGCGCGGCGAGCGCACGGAGCGCGTCTTTTGTGACCGTCAGGCGGACACCCTCCATCGCGAAGAGCTTCGTGTACTGCTTGATCATCGCGTTCTTCGTATCGGTCAGGATCATAACCATTTCGTCCTCGGTCAGCGCATCGAGCGCGCTGAGGACCGGAAGACGGCCAATGAATTCCGGGATCATGCCGAAGCCTAGCAAATCTTCGGGCTCCACTTGCCGGACGGATTCGCGCCGCATCGCCTCCTCGACTTCGAGCGACGGACTGCTGAAGCCCATCGTCTTGTTGCCGATTCGTTTCTGCACAATTTTGTCGAGCCCGACGAACGCGCCGCCGCAGATGAAGAGGATCTTTTCCGTGTTCACCTGGATGTATTCCTGGTGCGGATGTTTGCGCCCGCCCTGCGGCGGGACGTTGCAGGTGCTGCCTTCCAATATTTTCAGCAGCGCCTGTTGCACACCCTCGCCTGAGACATCGCGGGTGATGCTCACGTTGTCGGTCTTGCGGCCGATCTTGTCGATTTCGTCGATGTAGACGATCCCGATCTCCGCGCGCTTTACGTCGTAATCGGCGTTCTGCAGCAGGCGCAGAACGATGTTCTCGACATCTTCACCGACGTAGCCCGCTTCGGTCAGAGTGGTCGCGTCGGCGATGCAAAATGGGACGTCCAGAATTTTGGCGAGCGTCTTGGCGAGCAGCGTTTTGCCCGAGCCGGTCGGTCCAATCAAGAGGATGTTGCTCTTCTCGATCTCAACATCGGCAAAAGGATCGGGCTGGAAAGCAGCGGAGGTATCGGTCGGCGGGGCGCTTTGCAGGACGCGCTTGAAGTGATTGTGGACTGCGACCGAAAGCGTCTTTTTCGCGATGTCCTGACCGACCACATATTGGTCGAGCGAGCGCCGGATGTCGACCGGCTTCGGCACGCGCATGGTCGACGATTGCCGCCGGGCGTCTTCGTTCAGCTCCTTGTCGAGGATGCTTTTGCAGACGTTGATGCAGCTGTCGCAAATGTAGACGCCGGGACCCGCAATCAGCTTCCGAACCTCCGCGTGGCTCTTGCCACAGAAGGAGCACATGGTGAGGTTCGAGGCGCGGGCCATATTCGTTCCCTCGGTAAAGCAGTTCCTATTCCTCGACCTTCTGCGGGAGGGCCGCTTCCGCGACCGCCGTGGACCGGTCATTCAGGCTCTTTTCGGACCCCGCGCCCTCGAGGAGTTTGGCTTCCTTGCGCGACTTGATGACTTCGTCTACGAGACCGTAGGCCTTGGCCTCGGGGGCGGTCATGTAGTAATCGCGATCGGAATCGAGTTTCACCTGCTCCTCCGGTTTGCCGGTATGCTGAGAGAGGATGCGGATGAGCCGCTTTTTGAGCTTAAACATATACTCGACGGTGCGCTCGACGTCGCTCGCCTGGCCTTGGGCGCCGCCCGAGACCTGGTGAATCATGATATCGGAATTGGGCAGGGCAAAGCGCTTCCCCTTCGTCCCGGCACTAAGCAGGACTGCGCCCATACTCGCGGCCATGCCGAGGCAGTAGGTGGTCACGTCGCAGGTCAAAAACTGCATCGTGTCGTAGATCGCGAGCCCCGCGGTCACTGAACCGCCGGGCGAGTTGATATAAATGTTGATGTCCTTCTTCCCGTCCTCCATTTGGAGAAAGAGGAGCTGGGCGATGACGAGATTGGCGATGTGATCGTCAATCGGCGTCCCGATGAAAACAATCCGGTCTTTCAATAACCGCGAGTAAATGTCGTAACTGCGTTCGCCGCGGCCGGTCTGCTCCACGACCATCGGAACGAGCACGGATTGAGAGTAGTTGGAGTCGCGATTTGTGGTCATTTTGATTCGGCAAAAGCTTCAGGCACGGGCGTTGCACGCGTGCTGTCGATGGTAGCATTCGACCCGAGGAAATCAATTGTCTTGGCCAGCAAGACCTGCTCGACGAGGCCGTTCATGCCGTCGTGTTGCTCGATGTCCTGGCGCAGTTTTTCCGGGGTCACGTTGTGATGCATCGCCTGGTGACGGATGCGCTCGTCGATGTCCGCGCGGGTCACCTGGATTTTCTCCTGCTCCGCGATGCGATGCAGAATGAAGTTCGTTTTCAGCCGATGGGCGGCGAGGCCGCCGGCCACGCGGATGAGTTCCTCTTCCTTTTCCTTGAGCGCTTCGTCCGGCACCCCGCGTTCGCGGTTGCGCTGCACCAGCTCGGCCAGAGCGTTGCGCGTTTCGTGTTTGAGCAAAGCCGGCGGGAGCTCGAACTGGATGCGCTCACTGAGAAACTTGATCACCTGCCCTTCGCGGGCCCGCTCCAGCTCATGACCTTTTTCGTGTTCGATCTGATGCTCGAGCGCGTGGCGCAATTCCGGCAGCGTCTTCTCCGGCATCCACTTCGCGGCAAAAGCATCATCGAGCGGAGGCAAAACGCGTTGCTTGATCTCCTGCAGGGTGACGCGGTATTCAGCCGTCTTCCCGACCAGCTCCGCGACCGGAAAATCGGCGGGAAATTCCACCTTCACCGTCCGCGTTTCGTCAGGCTTTTGTCCGATTATCTGCTCGACGAAGCGGGGCAGAAAATTGTCCGAGGCCAGGCGCAGCCAAAACTTTTTGCCGCCGAGGAGATTCTTGCTTGCTGCCGGCACCAGCTCCGCGATCGGCTGGCCGTCGATCGTGCCCTCGAAGTCGATCACCGCGAAATCCTCCAGCTCCAGCCCGCGCTCCGGGACACCGACAAAATCGGCGGACTGTTCCCGCAACTGCTCGACGGCCGCGTCCACCTCGGCCTCGGTGACTTTCGTGTCCGGCAACTGGAGCGGGATTCCCTTGTAATCGGGCAGCTCGAATTCCGGCGCGGTTACGACCGTGGCGCGGAAACGCATCGAGCGATCGTCGCCGAATTCCACATCTTCGAGCTTCGTTAGGGAAACCACCCGAAGCTGCTTCTCGGCAATCGCTTCGTGATAGCTCTTGGAGACGAGTTTTTTGGTCAACTCGTCCTGGATGTCCTTGCGAAACTTCGCCTCGATCACGCGCCGCGGCGCTTTCCCGGGGCGATAACCCGGGATCCGGGCCTGCGCGGCGAAGCTGTTCGCGATCGCATCCCACTCCTTCGCCACCTGCTCCGGCGGCAGCTCGATTTTAAGCGTGGCGACGCAGTGCGGTTGATTTTCGACTTCCACCTTCATGTAGAAGGCACGTTACGGGTGGCAAGAGTGCGGCGCAAACCTGGTAGCCGTCGTCCCATGGGTCCGCGCCGTCGCCCCCCGTGGGGGGCCTGTGGCCGTTGCCCTGCGGCCCTGTAGCCCGCTGCCCTATCGCCCCGTAGCCGTTGCCCTGTGCCCCTGTAGCCGTTGCCCTGTGGGCAACGAGAGAGTGGAGTCGCGATACTATCTTCAGTTCGCCCTTCTCTCTCCTTCGCTCCGGCGAAGCGTCTACAACGCCGGCCGACCCTTAACGAAGACCGCGTGCGTCTGTGGAGAGCCGAACCAGTAGGCGATTTCGCGGTAATCGGCGCAGTCGAAGACGCTAAAATTGGCCGCTTTCCCAACCTCGAGCGAACCGATCCGATCGCCGCGGCCCAGACTGTACGCGGCGTTGATCGTCGTCGCCGTCACGCCTTCGGCCGGCGTCATCTTCATTTGTGTCGCGGCCAGCGAGAGAACCATCGGAATCGAAGGCGTGGGCGATGAACCGGGATTGAAATCCGTCGCCAACACGACGGCCAAACCGGCCTCGATCATCGCGCGCGCTTTCGGATAACGGGTCTTCCCAAGGGCATAGACGGAAGCAGGCAGCAGGACCGGCTGAACGCCCGCCTCGGCCAGAGCCGCGATCTCGGCGTCGTTCGTTTGTTCCAGATGATCGGCCGTCGCCGCGCGCAAACGCGCCGCGAGAAACGCTCCGCCGGTATTCGTTAGCTGATCGACATGCATCCGGACACGCAACCCGTGCTCCTGCGCCGCGATCAGAATTTTTTCCGAATCCGCGAGGTCGAAGTAGCCGCGCTCGCAAAAGACGTCGCAGCTTTCCGCCAGATGTTCCTCGGCCACGCAGGGCAGCATTTCGTGAATGACGAGCGCGACATATTGCTCGGGCGCGCGGCGAAACTCTTCCGGAATGGCATGTGCGCCGAGAAACGTCGGCACAAATTCAATCGCGGTCGTCTCGTTCAGTTGACGGATGACGCGCAGAATCTTCAGCTCTTCCTCCAGGGACAGGCCGTAGCCGGATTTCGCTTCCATCGTCGTCGTCCCGCAGCGCAGGAACCAGTTGGCCCGTTTTTGCGCCTGCGCGAGAAGGTCCGCTTCGCTGGCCGTGCGCGTCTTGCGCACCGTCGAGCGAATTCCCCCACCGCTGGCGGCGATCTCTTCGTAAGTCGCGCCCCGCGCCCGCATCTCGAATTCATCGACCCGATTCCCGCCGAAAACCGGATGGGCGTGCGCATCGACAAAACCCGGCAGGACAACGCGGCCGCCAGCGTCGACGACTTCGACATTTTGAGGCAATTGCCTCGCGATCTCGTCCGATGCGCCGATCGCGGCGATCACACCATCCCGCACCAGCATCCCGCCATTTTCGATGATCGCGAGATCGCTGAGTTCAGCCCCAATCCGCGCCCGTTCCGGGCCGGCGAGCGTGACCAGTTGAGCAACGTGTAATAAAGCGATTGAGTTCATTGATCATCCCGAGCGGAGTCGGGGGATCCGGCTGCGAAAGCCTAAAGGTGACTTTACGGGATCCCTCGGCTTCGCTCGGGATGACTACAGCTTCCCTTCCACCGTTTGGCGAGCGTTCTTGAAACGGGTTTCGGATTCAGCGCTTAGCCTGCTCATTTTTTCCTGCAGCGTCGTCTTCACCTTCTCATCTTTCAGGCCCGACAAATTGATCCGCACATTCATGGCGGCGCCTTCAATGCAGGCCCGCGTCGCGAGCAGGCCGACGCCGACATCCGAGATCGATGCGGGATTTCCCCTCTCCGCCATCGCCGCCAGCAGTTCGTAGGATCGACTCGCCGTCTCCATGACCTTGAGCGGAATTTCCGCGGCGTATTGGTTCGCCTTCTGGATCGCCTTGGACCGCGCCGCTTTTTCTTCGGCGGAATCCTTCGGCAAACCGAAAGCCGCCATCACTTTGTTAAAAGCCGCCGTGTCTTCATCGACCAGGAAAAGCAATTCGTCCTTGAGCTGCTGCCCTTTCACTGCCCATTCGCTGAAAAATGCGATTTGATCGTCCCAGCCGCGTTTGCCCGCGGAAAGGTTGGCTACCATTCCGCCTAACGACGCGCCAAGCGCGCCCATCAGGGCCGCAACCGAGCCGCCGCCGGGAGCCGGCGAATCGCTCAGGGTTTCGTTGCAAAACTGGCGCAGGTTCATCTTCACGAGCGATTTTCCGGCGGCCGCTTCGATCCTGTATTCGATCACTTTTTCCTTTGGTTCGAACGGCTTCAGCTCGCTCAAGCCCATGGAGCGAATCGCAAGGTCGATCAAGTCCTCTTCCGACGCGCCCTCGGACCACTGCTGCTTGCGCAGAAAATAGCGCCCGGCCTCGAGCAGGCATTTCTTCGGGAGCATGCCGACCACTTCCGAGCCGGTGACACGCAAACCGCGCCTGATGGCCGCTTCGCTGCAGGCATCGAAGGCCGCGTGCAAAGGCGTCTCCGCGATGTTGGTCAGGTTCATCGAGACCTGGGCGATGCCATACTCCTCGACATACCAGCCGATGGCTTTGACATGTTTCAACATTCCCGGGATGCGCACCGGTTCACCGTTCGCGTCGAGCACTTTTTTGCCCGCCGGCGTGCCGTCTTCCGTCTGCACCCGTCCGTTTTCGCGCACATCGAACGCGACCGAGTTCGCGCGCCGCACCGACCTGGTGTTGAGGTTGGCGTTGTAGGCAACGAGAAAATCGCGCGCGCCAATGACGGTCGCGCCGGATCGCGCATTAAACACCGCCGGGCCGAAATCCGGCTTCCAGGCGGTTTGTTTGATCTTCTCGAAAAAACCTTCGTATTCGCCGGCGCGAATGATGGAGAGATTCGAGCGGGACGGATCGGTCGCCGCTTTCTCATAGAGGTAAACCGGAATCTTCAGCTCCCCGGCGACCCGTTTGCCTAACGATCTGGCACATTCGATCGCTTCCTCCCAGCTGACGTCGCTCACCGGGATGAACGGGCAAACATCGGTCGCACCCATGCGCGGATGCGCACCCTTTTGTTTGCGCATGTCGATCAGCTCGGCGGCCTTTTGAATCCCGCGAAAGGCGGCCTCGACGGCCGCGGCCGGGCTCCCGACAAAAGTGACCACGGTGCGATTGGTGCTCGCGCCGGGGTCGACATCGAGGAGCGAAACGGCATCGACCGCGGCGATCGCGGCGGTGATTTGCCCAATGATGTTCGGGTCGCGTCCCTCGCTGAAATTGGGAACGCATTCGATGAGCTTTTGCATTGTTAGGCTCTTTCCTATCAATCCCGCGCCTGCGGCTCCATCGGAATCTTCACGCCTTGTTCTTTCGCAAACCGAATGGCGCGGGAATAACCAGCGTCGGCATGGCGGATCACGCCCATCCCGGGATCACTCGTCAGGACTCGCTCGAGACGACGTTTGGCGTTATCGGTGCCGTCGGCCACCACCACCATCCCGGCGTGCTGCGAGTAGCCGATTCCGACGCCGCCGCCGTTGTGAATGGAAACCCAGGAAGCACCCGCCGCGGTGTTGACGAGTGCGTTGAGCAGCGCCCAGTCGGCGATCGCGTCACTGCCGTCAAGCATTCCCTCCGTCTCGCGGAAAGGCGACGCGACCGAGCCGGCGTCAAGATGGTCGCGCCCGATCACGATCGGCGCGCTCACTTCGCCGCGCCTAACGAGTTCGTTCAGGGCGACGCCAAACTCCGCGCGTTCCCCGTAGCCAAGCCAGCAAATTCTCGCCGGCAATCCCTGAAACTGGATTCGCTTTTGCGCCAGCTTCATCCAGCGCGAGAGAATCTGGTTGTCCGGAAACAACTCCAGCGCGAGACGATCGGTTCGTGCGATATCGGCCGGGTCGCCACTCAGCGCGACCCAACGGAACGGTCCTTTCCCTTCGCAAAAAAGCGGCCGGATGTACTCTGGAACGAAGCCAGGAATATCAAAGGCCTTCGGGCAGCCGGCTTTCTTGGCCTGCGTCCGGAGGTTGTTGCCGTAATCGAAAGTGATCGCGCCTTTTTTCTGCAACGCGAGCATTGCCTCGACATGCTGCGCCATCGCGGCCATCGATTTATCGACATACTCGTCCGGCTTTTCCGCGCGCAACTGGAGCGCTTCGGCCAGCGTCATTCCGTTAGGCACATAACCGTTGAGCGCGTCGTGCGCGCTCGTCTGGTCGGTAAGAACGTCGGGCACAATCCCACGCCGAACCATTTCCGGAAGGATGTCGGCACAGTTGCCGACAAGGCCGACCGAGATCGCCTCCATTTTCCCGCGCGCTTCCCCGAGCAAACGCATCGCTTCGTCGAGCGAGTGCGCGATCTTGTCGCAGTAACCGCTCTGCAATCGCTTCTCGATTCGCGTCGGATCGACCTCGATCCCGAGACAGAGCGCGCCCGCCATCGTCGCCGCGAGCGGCTGGGCGCCGCCCATTCCGCCGAGCCCACCGGTCACGAGCAAGCGGCCCTCGAGCGAGCCGCCAAAATGGCGTTCGCCCGCGGCGGAGAAAGTTTCGAATGTTCCCTGCACGATGCCCTGGCTGGCGATGTAAATCCACGACCCGGCAGTCATTTGGCCATACATCGTTAGGCCAAGCTTTTCGAGCCGGTTAAATTCCGGATAGTTCGACCACTGCCCGACGAGGTTCGAGTTGGCGATCAACACCCGCGGCGCTTCGTCGTGGGTCCGAAAAATGCCCACCGGTTTGCCCGACTGGACGAGAAGGGTTTCGTCGTTTTCGAGCTCGCGCAGCGAACGCACGATCGCATCGAACGCCTCCCAGCTTCGCGCCGCGCGGCCCGTCCCGCCGTAAACGATCAGCTGATCTGGATTTTCCGCGACGTCGGGATCCAGATTGTTCATCAGCATCCGCAGGGCCGCTTCCTGCTGCCATCCTTTGCAGCTCAGCTGGTTGCCACGCGGGGCGCGGATCGTTCTTTTTCCGGTCATAAATCTTCGTGTGCGCTGTCGAATTTCCCGCTGCGGATGGCGCTGGCGACCCGCTCGATATCCGGCGAGAGAGCCCGATCTTCATCTACCCGCGGTGCGAGGCCGCGCAACGCCGCGAAGGCGCGCTCCACACCGGTGCCGGCTTTGAGCGGTCGGCGAAATTCCAAGCCCTCGGCCGCGGCGAGGAGCTCGATCGCCAGCACGTTTTCCGCGTCCTCCACAATCGTGCGCAACTTGAGCGCGCCCGTCATTCCCATCGAGACGTGATCTTCTTTCCCGGCCGAGGTCGGCAGATTATCGACGCTCGCCGGATGCGCGAGGACCTTGGCCTCGTTGAGGAGCGCGACGGCCGCGACGTGCGCGATCATGAAGCCCGACTGCATCCCCGGGTGTTGTGCGAGAAAAGCCGGCAACCCCTCGCTCAGGTCGGGATTCGTTAGGCGATCGATCCGGCGTTCGCTGATGCCCATCAGATCGGTCATCGCGATCGCCGCGTAATCGAAGGCGAGGGCGAGCGGCGCACCGTGAAAGTTTCCGCCGGAAAGGACGTCGCTGTTATCGGTGAAAACAAGCGGGTTATCCGTCGCCGAGCCGGACTCGATCGCCAGGATATCCTCGCAATGGGCGAGCGCACCACGGACCGCGCCATGCACCTGCGGGATGCAACGCAGGCTATACGCGTCCTGAACCCGAGGGTCATCTTTCGCGTGCGACTCGCGAATCTCGCTCTCGCGTAAGAGCGCGAGCAGATGTCGCGCGACGGCTTGCTGACCGGGATGCGGCCGGGCGTGGTGGATGCGCTCGTCAAAAGCGACGGGTGTGCCTTTAAGCGCTTCGAGAGTCATCGCGCCGGCGACATCCGCGACGCGCGAGAGACGCTTGGCCCGGAGGAGCGCGAGACCACCGACGGCGTGCATCGCCTGGGTGCCATTGAGGAGGGCGAGGCCTTCTTTCGCCTGTAGATCCGTTGGGCGGAGCCCGGCTTTTTGCAGGGCCTGGCCGCTCGGCATGCGTTCACCTTGAAAGAATGCCTCTCCTTCCCCGAGCAACGAAAGCGCGAGATGCGCCAAGGGTGCGAGATCACCGCTCGCGCCGACCGAACCCTTCTCCGGAATCACCGGACAGACGTTTCGGTTTAGCATTGTCACGAGGAGCTGGATCACTTGCAGACGAATCCCGCTGAAGCCGAGGGTGAGGACGTTGGCGCGCAGGAGCATCATCGCCCGCACTTCTGCCTCTGAGAGCGGACGTCCAACGCCGCAGGAATGACTCCGCACGAGATTGACCTGAAGCTGCTCCAGTTTGCCGGGCGAGATCTGAACGTCGGCCAGCTTTCCAAAGCCGGTGCTGACGCCGTAAACCACCGCCTGGCGCGAGACAATTTCCTCCACCACGCGGCGCGAAGCGTGGATCGCCAGATGGGCGCCGGGGTCGATCTCGACTGGCTCCTGGCCAAGCGCGACGCGGGCAATCTCGCTCAGTGACAGTGGACGGCCGCTTAGCTGCATCATTGGTGCGAAATATTACGAGAAGCGTTCCATAAATCCACCCGCTCTCTTCGAGGACGTTTGTCGGCGACTCCCTCTGGGGGCGCGATAAGCTGGGGAGTTGGTTGAAGGGCTGGCACTGACATTCCCCGGCTCCGCAGCCTCCGGCTCGGAGACAGCGCAGCGCCTGCCGGACGGAAAAAGGCCAGGCCGTAGCAACGACCTGGCCTTTCGGTTAAAGTTGTCCGTCGGGGGCGAGCCGCCGGTGAAAACTATTTCGCGGATGTCGTCGCTGGCGCTGGCGCCACCGTCTCCTTTTTCTGCGCGCAAGCACCCAGGCTCAACACGCCGGCCGCGACGGCCACGATCATGATCATTTTGACTAATTTCACTATAAACTCGCCTCCTTCCTTAGCAGGTTGCTGCCGACTAGTTAGGCGGGGAAACCAGCGCTTGCAACGAAATTCTCGGCCTTTTTTTCTACGTCTCGATTACGACCTGCGCGCCCAGTGGGACTTGGTCGAAAAGCGCGATCAAATCGGCGTTCCTCATCCGAATGCAACCGTGGCTGGCTGGCTGTCCGATCTCATCTTCGTGATTGGTGCCGTGGACATAAATGTAACGCTGGCGGGTATTGGCGTTGTGCTCCTCGAGGCCGTCGAGCCAGAGAATGCGCGAGAGAATCCGGTCATCGGTCGGCGGCGGCGCTTCGTCCGGCCCAAGCGGGACGCGGCCGCGGAAGACCGTCCCACTGGGCACACCAGCCCCGATCTTTTCGCCGATCTTGAATTTCCCGAGCGGCGTCTTCATGCTGCCTTCCTCGGAACCGAGGCCGAAACGCGAGGTCGAAATTGGATAACTCGACAGGACGGAATCGCCCGCAACGAGCTCGATGCGCTGGTCGCGCACGGAAATTCGGATGATCGGCGCGGACGTTTGCATCTCCAGGCGCGGGCGATAGACTGCGCTCGCGATGCCGAAAAACTATCACGTCGCAATCGTCGGCGCGACCGGCGCGGTTGGAATCGAACTGCTCAGGGTGATGGAACGGCGGAACTTTCCGGTGGCGGACCTGCGGCTGCTGGCCTCGGCACGTTCCGCCGGGAAGAAATTGGAATTTCGCGGAGAAGATTTTCCTGTCGCCGCACTCCAGCACGATTCCTTTGCGGGCATCGACCTCGCCTTTTTCAGCGCCGGCGCGGGCACGGCAAAACAATTCGCGCCGATTGCGCAGCGCACCGGCGCGGTCGTGATCGACAACTCATCCGCGTTCCGGATGGACGCCGATGTCCCGCTGATCATCCCGGAAATCAATCCCGAGGACATCCGCCGGCATCTTGGAATGATCGCGAATCCGAACTGCACAACCGCCGTCGCGCTGATGGCGCTTTATCCGCTGCATGGCACGTTTGGTTTGCGGCGCGTTTTTGCATCCAGTTACCAGGCTGTCTCCGGGAGCGGCGCGCAGGCGATCGAGGAACTTCGGCGGCAGATTGAAGCCAGCGTGGATGGCGGGCCGGCGCTGGCACACGTTTATCCCCACCCGATTGCCTTCAACGTTCTCCCGCACGTCGATTCCTTTCTCGAAAGCGGTTACACGAAGGAAGAAATGAAAATGCAAAACGAAGGGCGCAAGATCATGCATCTGCCTGATTTTCGTGCTTCGGTCACGTGCGTGCGGGTGCCGGTTTATCGGGCCCATTCGGTGGCGCTGAATGCCGAATTCGAGCGCCCAGTTTCGGTGGAATCAGCGCGCGCCGTCCTGGCGAAAGCACCCGGGCTCGACCTGGTCGACGAGCCGCTAGCCGATCGCTATCCGACTGCGCTCGCGGCCGCTGGGAAAGACCACTGCCAGGTGGGCCGGCTGCGGAGCGATTGCGCGTTCGAGAATGGGCTCGCGCTCTGGGTGGCTGGCGACCAACTCCTGAAAGGCGCCGCACTCAACGCAGTCCAAATCGCCGAGCTATTGTGAAAAAGCGGCCCCGCGATTTCTCCCGGGGCCGCTGATTTCGGACCTCGATTTCGTTACTGCCCCGGCTGGTCGGGCTTTTGGTCCTGCGGATTTTTTTTCTTCGGCTTGTGGGGCGCGTTTGGATTTTGTTCTCCCGGCGGCGGCTGAGGCTGCTGCACTCGCTGCGAATGGTTCGGCACCTGCGCGGGACGCTCTTGCGGCGGCGATTGCGGACGAGCGGGCTTCGGTGGCTCGGTCTGCTCTGGTCGCTGGGGCCTTTGCGCCTGCGAGGGACGCTCGGCGTGCCTGACAGGCGATTGCGCAGGCTTCACAGCATTCGGTTGCCGAGCCCGATTCTCCTCTTGGGCCTTGCGTTGTTGTTCGGCCCGCTGTTGCACGGCTAGCCGCGTTTTCTGCTCTCGGGCAGCGTTTTGCCCGTTCGGCTGTTCGAATTGGCTGGCTTGCGCGTCCGGGTTCGCATTTTCATTCGCCGCGCCGACCGCCGCACCGGCGTTCTGTTGAGGGCCATTCTTCGTGCCCTGACGCGCGGCTTTTTCACCCTGCTGATTTCTTTCGTTAGCCGGCATCGCCTCGTTGGGCTGCGCCGCAGCAGTCTGGCCGCGAGTGACGTCTTCAGCCTTGCGGCCTTTCTGCGGTTGGAAGGTTGGCGGCAGAACGTGCTGTGCGTTCTCCTTCTTCATTTCCTCCTGGACCTGTTGCCGATTCGCGATGCCCTGCCAGCCATGCTCGACTTTGGGCTGCGGCACCTTTGCCTTCACCTGCCTGGGCGCGAGCGACTGCGGTGCTTTCTGGATCGCCGGCGCCACCACCACGAGCTGGTTGCCGTTCACCCGACTGAAGTTCCCATGCTTTCCACCTTGCCCGAAGTTTCCTCCGACCGCCGTCTCGCGTTGCAGAGAGAGACGTTGAATCGGGCGGGTCGAATACTCATTCAACCGGTTGTAGTTGGGACCATAGTTATAAACCGTCGAGTTATTGTAGGTAATGTTGGTGACGTTCACGGTCTGATTGATAAACGTGACGTTGCGGGCGGGCGGGAAAATCCGGCCGCGCAGCACGGGTTCACCGATGTAGCGCACGTCGACGAAGTTGTAATAGAGCGGCCCGATGTCGAATTGGACGTCTACCTGACCGGTGATCGCGCTTCCCTCGTAAACGTCACCTCCGGGCGGCAGCGGCGCCCAACCGATGTAATCGCCACCGGTCCGCCAAGAGACCCAGGCCGGCCCCCACTCGTAACCGGGTATCCAGACCCAGCCGTAATCAGCCAGGTCCGTCCAGCGACCATAGTGATAAGTGGCCCAACCGAAGTCTTCGTACGAGACCCAGGTCCAGCCGACATCGGTGTAGGCCCAATAGCCATCCGCGTAGGGCCGCCAATCGGGGCTGTCGACCGCCACGTTAGGCTGGAAACAGTAGCCGTAGTCGCCGACTTCGATCCAGTTCCCGTAAGGCGAGAGATTGTCGTAAAAGAAATTAAGCGAGACCTCGGTCTCGGCCTGCGCCCGCGGGGCAAGCGGGAGAAGGAAACCGACCATCGTTAGTGCGAGTAAGAATCGTTTCATGGTGTTTGATGATGTGAACCTTGGACCTGATTGGTCCAACCGTTATTCACTGGTTCGGAAACCGGCCCTTGGGCGTGCTCGTTAGTGCGGCTTAATGACCACGAAGGACCGGCTGCGTTGACGGCAAACCGAAAGCACCTGCGGTTGGCTGGGATCGAGCGACTGGATCGCCTGTTCGAATTCCTGCACCGACGTGACCGGTTCCTGGTTGACGGCCTCGATCACGTCGCCGGCCCGCAACACTCCGGCGCCGCTCCCCGAGCCGGCCTGGGCGACGACCACCCCGCGGACGCTGGGCGGCACGCCTAACGTCTGCGCGAGCTGCGGGGTCAATTCCCGCACTTCGATCGAATCCAGAGCGCCGCCTCCGCCCGGCGGCTGATCCTGTTCACCCGCGTCGGGTTCGTTAGGCGCAGATGGCGCCGGCTGCGCCGGCGGAAGCGCCCGCGCCAGTCCATAGTTCTCCGGCTGTTCCTTAATCTTCGCCGTAACCGTGACGGGCTTGCCGCTGCGCGCGACTTGCACGTCGACCTTCTTATCCAACTCCACCTGTGAGACGAGGCGTCGCAGCTCCGCGATATTGTGCACGTCGTGGCCGTCAAATTTTTGAATAATGTCGCCGCGCTGGATTTGCGCGGCCGCCGCGGGCGAATTGGGCACGACCGCCGCCACCACCACCCCGGAATCATCGCGCGCGCCCTCTGGCCCAACTTGCATCCCGGTCGTCTCGATACCGAGATAACCGCGGATAATCCGGCCGCGCTTCAAAAGGCTTTCGAGCGCCATGCGCACGGTGTTCGACGGAATCGCAAACCCGATCCCCTGGGACCCGCCGCTCCGCGAAATAATCGCGGTGTTAATGCCGATGACTTCGCCGCGCAGGTTGATGAGCGGACCGCCGCTGTTGCCGGGATTGATGGCGGCGTTGGTCTGCAGGAAATCGCCGAAATCGTCGGCGCGGTTGGGGCGGCCCCGGGAGCTAATAATGCCGTCCGTCACCGTTTCCTCAAAGCCGAACGGGTTCCCGACCGCGAGCACGAAATCCCCGGCCTGCATCGCGTCGGAGTCGCCGAGCTTGAGCGGTTTGACCCCGGGTTCATCCACCTTCAATACCGCGAGATCGAGCTGCGCATCGGCCCCGATGAGGCGGGCCTTGCGGGTCCGGCCGTCACTCAGGACGACCTCGATCTCGTCCACCTGATCGACCACGTGATTGTTCGTGATGATATGGCCTTCGTTCGTCACGATCACCCCGGAGCCGAGCGAATTCTGCACCATTGCCTCGTCCGCCGGGCCCCGGAATTGACCCATGTTGCCGCGGAAAAAATCAAACGGATCGAGACCCTGGCGTCGCTGGATCCGCTTCGTCGTCTTCACGCTCACCACCGAAGGGATGACACCCGCGACCAGTTTCCGTCGCTCGTCGCTCAACGAGGCAAGGCTCGCGATGGCTTTTGGATCGACCACCACATTCTGCGCGAGGGTGTATTTCTCCGGCGTCTCTCGCGTGGTCAAGCTGAGCCGGCCGCTACGCAACTGATAATCGTAAAGCAGCGAAACCCCCGCGCTCAGGACGAGAACCAACAAAAGGAATTTCAGGATATTTTTCATTAGCTGACGTGGGAGAAGGTTTTGCCCTCTTCTTCGACAACCAAACACCGGAAACGTTTATTTTCCGGCCGCGCGAGCTTCGGATCATCGCGCAAGATCTCCATCGCCGTGGCGCGCGCCCGCTGCATCAATTTCGCATCCGAACGAAGGTTGCCCAGTTTTAATGCAGGCAGACCGCTCTGCGCCGTCCCGAGTAAATCACCCGGTCCGCGCATCTCCCAGTCGGCTTCGGCCACCGCGAAACCGTTGCTCGTTTTCTCCAGCACGGCGAGTTTCGCGGTGGTTTCCGCAGAGGGGTCGGAGCGGAGCAAAATGCAATAGGATTTGTGCTCGCCGCGCCCTATTCGGCCCCGCAACTGATGGAGCTGCGCCAGGCCGAAGCGCTCGGAGTTTTCGATTAGCATGACGGTGGCGTTCGGCACATCGACGCCCACCTCAATCACGGTGGTGCTGACCAGCACGCTCGTTAGGCCACGGCGGAAGCGCTCCATGATAGCCTGCTTTTCCGGCGCAGGAATGCGCCCGTGGAGCAACTCGCAGGTGAAAGGCTGCAGGCGCTCATGCCATTTCTCAAACTCGGCCGAGGCCGCTTTCGCCTCCAGTCTCTCGCTCTCGTCAATCAGCGGATAGACGATGTAGGCCTGCCGCCCAGCCTCCAACTCACGGCGCAAAAACTCCAGCACTTCGGGCAGTTTCTTCTCGTCGCGCGCGGCGGTCACGATTCTCCCGCGCGCGGCCGGCATCTCATCGATCGTCGAGACATCGAGATCGCCGTAGAGGCTCATCGTGAGCGTCCGCGGGATGGGGGTTGCAGTCATCACGAGCACATCGGGAGCCGGCTCGCTGCTCGTTAGGCGCGCGCGCTGCGCGACGCCAAACTTGTGCTGCTCATCGATCACGACAAGTCCGGGATTCTCCAACCCCTGCGGTTCATAAAGCAGCGCGTGGGTCCCGACAAAGATCTGCCCCGCCGCGGGCGGGGGCTGCTGGGTAGCGCAAGCGTCCCGCGTGCTGGTCGCGCTGTGCCAGCGCGACGAACTTTCCTTGCGCGCCGCACCTTCCTGCGTCCAGAGCCACGGATAATCCTCGCCTGGCCGAGCCACCTCCGAGTTCCAGGGATTACCCACGATATAGCGAAATTTTTCCTCCAGATCGCGATCCGAGCGGATATAGCGATCGAACTGTTCCCGTGCCCACATGCTCCCGGCCGTGTTCTCGAGTTTATTGATCCGATGCGCCGAGAATGATTTCACCGAACGCAACAATTCGCTCAGGGACCAGAAAACCACGTTGCCTTTGTCATCATCTCCTTTGGGCCATGGTTGGATCAGCAGGTGGACATGATCAGGCATGACACACGCGGTAAACAATTCGTAGCGCTGGTTGTGGAAATGAAGGAGTGCATCCAGAGCCACACCGCGAGCAGCGGGCGACAAGCAACGGCGGGCTTTGGTGCCGATCGTCACCGCGTAGATCGCCCATGGTTTTTCGAAATGAGGAAGGCATCGACGATGATACCGCGCCTCGTCTGATTCCTCCGCTTTCAGAAAAGTTCGCGACGGTGAGACACCGTCGCCAGCACGCGAGACGCGTGCGCTACCCGGAGTTTGTGCATTCGCAGCCGCAAAGAGCGGGAGCGGATCCTCTTTTCGCGCACCGGTTCGCAACGAAACCCGCACGCCTAACGGCTCGAGCCATCCTTGCAGAACGGCGTAGTGCTGCTCGGCCAGAATCTGCGTCGGGGCCATGAGCGCCGTTTGGAAGCCGGCTTCAACCGCGAGCAGCATGGCCGCGAGCGCGACCACTGTCTTGCCCGAGCCGACGTCCCCTTGCAGCAACCGGTTCATTGGGATCGGGGCGGCGAGATCGGCCCGCAACTCCTCGATGACGCGCACCTGGGCGTTCGTTAAGTCAAAGGGCAGCGCGCGCAGGAAACGTTCGAGCAATTCCCCCGGGCCGCTGTGCGCCGCACCGCTCCGGGCTCTCGTGCGGGCCCGCCGCGAGGCGAGCAGCATCTGCATGGCAAAGAATTCCCGCAGCACGATCGCTTCCCGGGCCCGGGCGAGCGTTTCCTCGCTCTCTGGAAAATGAATCTCGCGCCAGGATCGCGCGGTGAGCGCGGTGCTGAGTTTGGCCGGCAAATCAACTTGCAGGCTGTGGTCATCGCATTCCTCCAAAAGACGGTAAATGAGCCCGCGCAAGACACGCTGGGAAAGACCTTCGGTCGCGGGGTAGATCGGAGTGATGCGCCGGAAATGGATCGATATTTCCTCGTCGTTCTCGATCACCTCGAACTCCGGATGATCCATGCAGAGGCGCTGCCCGCGGAGACGCGGCTTGCCGAAGACCACCAGACGCTGTCCGGTGACGATCATCTTCTGGATGTAATGCAGGTTAAACCAACGACAAACCAGCGGCTGACTGAGCGCGTGCGCGTCGCTCTCTTGCAGCGTTACCTCAAAGATTTTCTTCCAGCCGCCAAAGCGCCTGAGCTGCGTCTTGACCACCTCGCCGCAGAGACAAATGGGCTGCTCGCTTTCCTCGCGCGGAAAACCGACGAACTCGCGCCGGTCCTCGTGTCGCCGCGGATAATGGGTGAGCAGATCGCCGACTGTCTCCAGACCGAGCCGACGCAACGGGGTGCTCCGCGGACGCGGAATCCAGGCCACTTCACTTAATAAATCCGCGCTCGTTAGGCTCATGATTCCAGCGGCGCAGCCGCGCGCAGCGCCTCGACCTGCATTTGCAGGCGCCGCTCGCCCTCGTATTCGTCCATGCTGAGGCGGAAGGCCACGTCCCACGGCGGCTCGGGCAGCGGACTCTCCGCCCCACCGAAGAAGATCGCGCGCTGCTGATGGCCGTTTTGTCGCAAACGAAGGAGCAGATGTTTCTCCTTCAAAATTTTCGGAGGTGCGGCCGGCTCGACTGCCCGGACAAGAAAAAGCGGCTGGGGGTTGCCGTTCCCGAATGGTTGCAGTAGCTCGTGCCAGCGGAGCAGCTCCCAGTTCAGATCGCTGAGCATGAGCTCACCGTCCAAGTGCAGTCGCGGCTCAAGCTGCTCGTCGGACAACCGTGCACGACAACGTTCCTGAAACAGACCCGTGAATGTCGCAAAGTTTTCTTCGCGAATCGTTAGTCCCGCGGCCATCTCGTGTCCGCCGAATTTCTCGAGCAGACCGGCACATTCGCCGAGCGCGGCCACGAGCGACAATCCCGGAATGCTACGCCCGCTGCCTTTCCCGAGGCCGGTTTGGTCGAAGCCGACGACGATTGTTGGCCGATGATAATTCCGCGCGAGCCGCGACGCGACGATTCCAAGAACGCCCGGGTGCCATCCGCGCTCGCCGAGCGCGATCGCCGGAGCCGCAGAGAGATTCTGTTCGGCAATCTTCCTTTCCGCAGCCTCGACGATTGCGTGCTCTACACTCTGGCGCTCGCGGTTTTGTCCGTCCAACTCACCGGCCAAGGCGGTCGCTTCGGCGAGATCCGCCGTCAGGAGAAGTTGCAGGGCCTTTTCCGCGGTCGTGAGGCGACCAGCCGCGTTCAAACGGGGACCGAGCCGGAAGCCGATATGCTCCGCGACGATCGGCGGCCGGACGGCTGCGACGTCCATCAGTTTGCTCACCCCTAACAATCGACGAAGGGCGAGTTGACGCGCGCCGTGATGGACAAGGACGCGATTCTCCGCCTCCAGCGGCACAATATCGGCAACCGTCCCGAGGGCGACGAGGTCGAGCCGTTGCCGCAGGTCGAAGTCGGGGAGCGGGCGAGTTTTCAGCAGGGCGTGGCAGAGTTTGAAGACGATGCCCACACTGCAAAGATAGCAGAAGGCGGAGTTGCCCACGGCCTTGGGATTCACGACGGCAACGCAATCCGGGAGGTCGCCTTTCGGCTCGTGATGATCGAGCACGATGACGTCCACGCCGCGCGCGCGAAGGTTGGCAATCTCGGCGCTCGAAGAAGTCCCGCAATCGACCGCGATGAGGAGTTGCGGCCGATGCGTTTGCCAGCAGCGCTCGATTCCTTCGCGGCTCAGTCCGTAGCCTTCCTCCATCCGCGAGGGCAGGAAGGGGGTGGGCCGGGCCCCGTAGGCGCAGAGCATTTCGTTGAGCAACGCGAGCGAGGTGACGCCATCCACGTCGTAATCGCCGTAGAGAACAATTCGCTCGCCAGCGGTGATCGCGCGCAGGATCCGATCCACGGCGGCAGGCATGTCCGGGAGCAGGAATGGGTCGCTCAAGCTTCGTAAGCGCGGATGGAGAAACTCGGTTGCCTGTTCATCGCTGAGGAGGCCTTTGCGTTGCAAGAGAATGGCGATGCAGGGTAGAGCGCAGAAGGTGTCGGAGAATTTGGCGTCCCCGGCGGGACTGTTCCGGGGCGCGAGGACCCAGCGGCGTTCGCGTTTCATTTCAACAAATCGTTAGGCCAGGGATCCGGCCGGCCAGGGGACGTGAAGTTTCGCATCGGTCTCAAGATAATCGAAAGCATGGCGTCTGCGTTGCCCGTGGCCAACCCCGTCGAACGCGATCTGAGTTCCGGGACCCCAAAGCCTCGTCGCGCCGGCTGGTTAGGCGAGCCGGAGCGCGGGCAACCCGGGTGAAAGCAACTTTTGCCCGGCGCATAATTCACCGAACATTTTGAAACCCTCTTTTTCCTCTGCGCCAAAGCTAAACCGCAGGCATCTCCGAAAATAAAAATCGCAGAAAGCCCGATCCTGCTCCGGCTGCGCCGCGATCAGGGTCTCGAGATGCTCGAGGTTTCGCCTGGCCAACGATCGCAGTGCCCCGGCGATTTCCGGCTTCTCCGGGTAATCGGGATGGATCAACCAAAGGGCATAAACAAAGGGCGTTTTCATCCGCTCTTTCCATTCCGCACCCAGGTCGAGAAACTGATGGCGCCGGCCGGACTGTTGTCGGAAAAGGATCGCCTGGTCGCCGATCAAGAGCTGACCGCGCTCTTCGCTGATTTCTCCTTCCGGGACGAATCGAACCGCCACACCCTGCTCGCCGAGCAAACAGCGGAGCAGGTTGATGGATGTCTCCGAGGCGGGGTCGACAATGACTTCGCGGAGCGCTTCGACTGCGCCGAGATGCGCGAGAATGACGCTGAAAACCGGACCATCCGACGCGAGCGCAAGCCCGTCGACGATCGAGTAGATCGGATTGCGCAGGTATTCAAAGCTGGAGACCAACGCGACATTCAGCTCGCCTGCTGCCAGTTGCCGGCAGAGCGCCGACGGATG
The DNA here is from genome assembly GCA_035568735.1 of Chthoniobacterales bacterium. Taxonomy (GTDB): domain Bacteria; phylum Verrucomicrobiota; class Verrucomicrobiia; order Chthoniobacterales; family UBA10450; genus Palsa-1392. The sequence continues at coordinate 20,421 of DATMNS010000012.1, forward strand.
ATCGAATCGGACGGCACCGCCCCAACCGTGAATCAGCGGCAGGGCGTTGCGATACCGGACGCAACCGAGACGGAGCGAAGCCGGAACCGGCACTTCAAGCGCAGACCAATTCGCCTTCCGCACGCGGTGCAGCGCTCGCTGGGAGGTCGGATTTCGCCGCCGGGATATGACTGTAGTAACTGTCGCGCTGCACCGGGTCGCGGCCGGCTTCGCGAATTACGTGGCGCAACATCTCGACGGTTTGCTCCTCCGGTGTCGTCACACCCGCCATGTGGAAGATTTTTTCCCGCATGATCGTGCCGTGCAGGTCGTCCACTCCGTAAGCCAGGGCGACCTGGGCAAGCGGTAATCCCATGCTGACCCAATAGGCGGTGAGATGATCGATGTTATCGAGATAAATCCGGCTCACGGCCAGGTTGCGCAGTTGGTCGAAGGCGGTCGCCGGTTTGATATGCGCCAGAATGGTAGTCTGCGACTCAAAGGCAAAAGGGATGAAACCGGTGAATCCGTAAGTCTCATCCTGCAGTTCGCGCAACTGACGCAAATGATCGACCCGGTGCTCGTGCGACTCGATGTGGCCGTAAAGCATCGTGCAAGTGCTACGGCCACCCATCTGGTGCCAGATGCGGTGGACTTCGAGCCATTCCGCGGCGCTCTCTTTCCCGCGGCACAATTCGTCCCGCACGCCCGGGTCGAAAATCTCGGCGCCACCGCCGGTCAGCGAATTGAGCCCTGCCTCGCGCAAAACGCGGAGGGTTTCTGCGATCGAGGTCCTAAAGATGCGCCGCGCCAAGTGCCGGATTTCGATCGCCGTAAACGCTTTCAGATGCAGCTGGGGATCAAGTGCTCGCAGACGAGTGAGCAGGTCGAGATACCATTGTTTGTCGAGCGAAGGATGGAGGCCGCCGACCATGTGCACTTCCGTGATGCCGGTGAGGAGCGCTTCCTGCACCGCGACGACGATCTCGTCGATCGAGTTCTCGAAAGCGTGCGGGTCGCGCTTCTTGGCGGCGAAAGCGCAAAACTGGCAGGAGAGCACACAGATGTTCGAATAGTTGATGTAACGATTGAGGACGTAGGTGGCGACGTTGCCGTTTTTCCGCTCCCGCACGACGCTGGCCATGATCCCGAGAGCGTTGAGATCTCTGGACCGGTAGAGTTGCAGGGCGTCCTCATCGGTAATCCGCTCGTTACGCTCGATCTTGTCGGCAATCGGCCGGAGCGTCGGTGGGATGAGCGAAAGTTTCATGAAGGATATCGCGTTCGGTGCGGGGAAACGTGGGCGGCTTACGATGCACAGGCCAGCGGAGCGACGCAACTAAAAGCCACGAACAGAAAAACAAAGAGGGCGAACGTCTCGCGACGGTTCGCCCCCTTCCAACCCCACAACAAATTCAGTTTTAGTTATCGCGCTCGTCGGCCGTGCTCATATAGCGCATCTTGGTCGGTGCCGGCACGACGCCGGGTTTCGGGTAATCGCTCGCGATCTGCCGATTCGAAGTCGGAACCAACCGCACCGCGCCCTTGGCATTATTCCGCCAGCCGTTTGGATCGGCATATTCTTCTCCGCTGTGAGTCAGGCCGCTCACCTGATCCTCCAGACCGGTCCCGTAGCGCTGAGCGAGAATCGTGGGCGTGACAAAGACGAGCAGATTGCGCTTGGTGCGCGCATTCAGTTTTTCCTGGAAGAAGTAGCCGAGAACGGGGATGTCGCCCATGATCGGGACCTTGTTGTGGGCTTTGGTCACTTCATCCTGCAACAAGCCACCGATCGCGAGGGTATCGCCGCTCTTGATCAAGACGTTCGAGTCCAAGGTGCGGGTATCGATGATTGGGCTCGCCACCGTCGCGCCCGCGAAAACAAAGGTAGCATCGGCCACCTTGTTGCTGATCTCTGGCTTCACCATCAGGGTGATGAAATCGTCCTTATTGACCGACGGCCTAACGACGAGGGTGTTGCCGAATTTTTTGTCCTGAAACCCGCCGAACACGGCCGTCGCGGTTTGCTCGTTGAAGTTCAGTTGCGGGACTGGCTGGTTGCGAATGATTTCGATTTTGGCCTGCTGGTTATCGGCCGTCACCACCCGTGGGTTAGCCAGGAACTCGGCATCGGAATCCTCATTCAAAGCGCGCAGGGTAAGAGACATTTGCGGCACAGAGAGAATCGCAAATTGTTCCGGAATCAGATTGCCGAACCAGCTGTGGGACGTCTTAGCGAGGTCCGTCGTCGGTATGCCCGTTGGGTCGATCGTCGTTGTTTGAGTTGTCTGGCCAATAGCGCCGTATTTCACCGTCTGCGGAGTGGTCGAGCTCCCGACCACTCCCGCCCAGTTAATCCCGTAGCTCTGCTTCGGATTCGCGGTAACCTCCACGAGGCGCGCCTCGATCATGACCTGCTTCGTGGGCTTGTCGATTTGCACGAGCATCTTGCGGATGTTGTCGATGTTGCTGCGCGTCTCGCGAAAAAAGACGGTGTTGGTTCGGTCATCCACTTGCGGCGCTTCTTTGCTCGAAAGCTGTGCCGCGAGCAGCGGCGCGACATCCTTCGCCCGAGCGTAACTGAATATAAAGTTGTCGCTTTCCGTCGGTTCGGCCGTGCGCTCGGCGCCAGTCTTGATGTAGTAAACGTTGTCGATCTGGTCCATGAACAGACCCTTCGCCTTGACGATGATCGCCACCGCCTGCAACGCCGTCACGTCTTCAAGCCGCATCGTCACCGTGCCGGTGACCGCTTCACTCACGACCATGTTAATCTTCGCCTGCCGTGCGAGAAGCCGCAGCACCTGGCCCACGTCGTCGCCTTGAAATTCCCGCACACCGACACCGCCACTTTCCGTAATCGAATTGGTCACCGTTGGTCCGGTGGCCGTCTGCGAACCCGCCGTGGTCGCCGGCATTGACCCGGAGGACTGCGCCGCTGTCTGGGTCGCCGAGCGGGCCGGGGGGGGCGCCGCCTGCACAAGCGTAATGGGAGCAACGGCGGGAGGCGACGCCTGCGCGAGCGCAACGGGAGCAAGTTCCGAGCTTCGTGCGACGCTCGCGGAAGGAACAGGCTCGGTCTGCTTCGCCGGTTCGGCCGTTTTCCCGGGCTCGGCCGAAGTCGTGTGCGCCTCTTGAGCCAAGGAGACGGACGCGGCGATCAGAAGAGCGGCGAGCGCGGAAATGAGTCGTTTGGTTGATGTGGGCATAATGGATTTGGCGAAGGTAATTTGGACTGCGGACTGAGGTAAAAGCAGGAACCAGACCAGTCCTCGACTGACTTTCCAAAGGAGTCTCCGCGTCATGCGCCGTCGCCGCGTTGACGTTAGGCAACAGCAGGCAGATAGGCGACAGGACGCCTGAGCACCGCCCGGCCCCGGAGACGATGGGCAAACTGGACTCGCCGCGTCGCGTCCCCCCGGCGGGACGCGCCTCCTCCGCCATGAGTTGTCAGGCCGCGGTTGCGAAACCGAGCGCCGGTTTGCTAAAGTCCGCCGCAGGCATTTGCCTAACGAGTCGGACAATTCCGTCCTGCCACTTCCGGCCAATCTCGAGCAAATACGGATCGTTCTCTTCCAGGCGGGTGCGCATCTTCACTTCGAGTGAGTCGGTCTTGTAGCAAAGGATGTCGATCGGCGGACCGACTGCGACGTTGCTCTTCATCGTCGCGTCGATCGAGATGATGCCGAACTTGAGCGCGTCCATCAGCGTGCTCTCGTAGCTGAAGCCGCGGTCGAGAATCGGCTTGCCGTACTTCGATTCACCAATCTGCAAGAACGGACAATCCCGGCTCGCGTGAATGCTGTTGCCCTGCGGATAAATGGAGTGCACCTCGGGCGCGAGACCGGCGATCTGTCCGCCGACGATCAGGTTGATGTTGAAATCGAAACCGTCGGCCTCGAGCGCGGCGCGATCGCGCTGCTCCACTTCGCGCACCTTCGAGCCGACATAACGAACCGTTTCATACATCGTCTGGCGATTCATCAGGTGCTTCCGGGCGGGATGACTCTCGTTGAGATGCAGATCGTCATCGATCAAGGCCAGGGTCGCCTGGGTCAGCGAGAGATTTCCCGAGCTCATGATGCAGATGACCCGGTCGCCCGGCTTCTCGAAAACGCGCATCTTGGTGCGCACCGTGATGTTGTCCATCCCCGCGCTCGTCCGGGAATCGGAGAGAAAAACTGTGCCCTTGCGGCAGAGCATGCCAAGGCAATACGTCATGATTCGCCCGGCTTGCTACTCCCGACGACCCGGCCTTGGACCCGGCGCATCTGCGCGTGATGGGTGAGCGGATAGACCCGACCGTCGCTGCCGCGAAAAAATGCGCTCAACATCCAGCTCACCAGACCGATGAGGATCGCGCCCCAAAAGGCGCTCCAGAAGCCATCGACATGAAAGCCGTGCACCAGATCGTTCACCAGGTAAAGCAGCAGAGCGTTCACGACGAAAATGAAAAGTCCGAGGGTGAGAATAATCAGCGGCGCCGCAAGGAGGAGCAAAATGGGGCGAAGGAAAGCGTTGAGGATGCCAAGGAGCAGCGCAGCGCCGAGAAGAGAAGCGACGTTGTCATAACGAATCCCGCTGATGATCGAAGCCGCGACCATGACGGCCACAGTCGTGATTGCCCATCTGAAAACAAAATGCCTCATCCGAAGTGTGACGGCCGCGAGAAACTCGGTTTCCGCTTGCCAGATCGCGCTCTTGTGGGTAAAGGCTTGGCCGACCTCAAGCAAAAGTAAATGGTGAAAAATTCAAAAAAATCAAAAGAAACCGCAATTCCGGAAAGTAAAACGCCCATACCCAGCCCGGCTGCCGGGAACGGTGATCGCGCCGCTCATTCCGCGGAACCGGTCGGCGCAAAACGCGCGGCCGCGAAAAGCGTAAAGCCAGCCAGAAACACAAAATCGACCAGCAAGAGACAAGCCGGAGCCGTTTCGACGCGCAAGCCCCGAGCCGGCGCCGAACGCAAGGATCGAGCCGGCAAAGTCACGATCTCCGAGGAGCAAATTCGGCTCCGCGCCTACTTCATCGCCGAGCGGCGGATGCAGCATGGCATCCCGGGAGACTCGGCGCACGACTGGCTGGAAGCGCAGCGGCAGTTGCAAAAAGAAGCGAAGAAACGCGCCTAAGGAGGCGCTGGCCTACGCGATGGCGCGCGCTTCCGGAAAGCACTCTTTCACCTTTTCCAGGAGCCGATTGATCGTAAAGGGCTTGGGTAGGAATCCGTGGACCCGCGCCTCTTTCAGCAGCTCCTGCGCACGTTCATCGGAACCCTGCCCCGAAACGAGCAATAACGGCGGCACTTTGCGCGGCGGTGAGGCGTTTTCGTAGACCTTCGAGATGAGCAGAAAAAGCAGTGACCCGTCGATCAGCGGCATCGAAAAATCGAAGATCATCAGATCGTAGTCCTTCTTCAGCGCGAGTTCGAAGCCGTACTCCGGCTTCGGCGACGTCTCCACTTCCCAGTGCAGAAAATTCTGGAGCGTGTCGCGGATGATGCGAAGGATGGCAACGTCGTCATCTACGATGAGCACCCGTTTTGCGTCTGCCTTAGCCATCTCGCAGGCTTGCGCAAAATCGCGACCCAATTCAAGCTTTAGTTGCGTCCCTTGACGAAAAGCATGCGCCCGATGAACTCGCCCGAAAACGAACTTGCCGGCGCCCTCCGTGAACGGCTCGCGCTGATCGCCGACGAGGCGAGCCGGCGCGAGCCGGCGAGCCACCTCCTGAAACTGAAATCAGTTTCAGACAAGATCGCCACCCTGGAGCGAGCGCTCGCGCCACCGGTCGATCCGCAACTCGCACACTTCCTCGAACGGTGCAGTTACGACAAAGCTCTCGCGCTCCTCGAAGCGCGACTGTAGAGGCGGACGCGGAAGGGACGCGCTGGCGGCAGAGACTGAGGGACGGGTTTGTGGGCAACGCACCCGCCGCTACATCTGGAATCCGCGCTGGCTTACCGTGAATACAACTCGACGATCAACTGCTCGTTCACCATCGGCTGCATCTCTTCCCGCGACGGAATGTGCGCGACCTTTCCGGTCAACGCATCACGATCGACCGTCAGCCAGTCCGGCACTGGCGCAATTTGCGTCAGCTCCATGTTGCGCTGCGCGAGCTGCCGCGATTTCGGCCTGTTCTTGACCGTGATTTCATCGCCCGCTTTGACGTTGAACGAAGAAATGTTCACGTTCCGGCCATTGACCTGCACGTGCCCGTGCGAGACCAACTGGCGCGCAGCGCTGCGCGTATTGGCCAGGCCAAGCCGAAAAACGACGTTGTCCAACCGCGTCTCGAGAAGCTGCAAGAGCGTCTCGCCGGTCACGCCACGACGCCGGAGCGCCGCTTCGAAAATCCGGCGGAATTGCTTTTCCATCAGGCCGTATTGGAAGCGCAGTTTCTGTTTTTCGCCCAACGCGATCGCGTAGTCGGATTGCTTGCGCCGGGAGCCTTTCGGGCCATGCATGCCCGGCGGATAATTCTTCCGCTCGAGCGACTTGGAGGGTCCGAAAAGGGGCACGCCATAACGACGTGCGATTTTAGTCTTGGGTCCGGTATATCTGGCCATTCGAAAAGTTGAGAGTGATTGTTAAGACTTGGGACGGATCAGACGCGACGCTGTTTGGGCGGTCGGCAACCATTGTGCGGGACCGGCGTCACATCCCTGATTACGGTAAGGTCGAGGCCGATCGCTTGCAGGGCGCGGACGGCCGACTCACGACCGGCGCCGGGGCCCCTGACGAGCACTTCGACTTCTTTCAGACCGTGACCCATCGCCTGGCGGGAAGCGTCTTGCGCGACCATCTGGGCGGCGTAGGCGGTGCTCTTACGCGAACCTTTGAACCCCACCTTGCCGGCGCTCGACCAGCCGATCACGTTGCCTTGCAGGTCGGTGATCGTGACGATCGTGTTGTTAAAAGTGGAAAGGACATGCGCGAAACCGGAGTAGACGTTTTTGCTCCCCTTCGCTTTGATGATTTTCGGCTTCTCGACGTCGTTCGGGTCGAGCGAAAGATTTTCTTTTGGCGCCTCCGCTGCTGGCGCGTCCGCTTTTTTGGCCGATTTCTTCGCGGCCTTGGGTTTCGCTTCCGTCTTGCCGGGCGCTGGAGCAACCTCCGCCGTCACCGAAGCATCGGAGGGTTGGTCAGATGGATTTGCACTGGTCGCCTGTTCCTCGGGAACGATCGCTTTGGGACTGGTCGGTTCTGCCTTCGGCGCCTCGGGCGCAGGCACTTCCTCTGGAGTTTGGTTTTCGGAATCTTCTGCCATGTGTCAGTTCGTTAGGTTAAACTTTGCCGGTCTTCGCATCCTTGTTGCGGATGACGCCCACGGTCTTGCGCGGACCTTTACGGGTCCGGGCGTTGGTCGAGGTGCGCTGCCCACGCACCGGCAATCCGCGGCGGTGCCGGATGCCGCGATAACAGTTAATCGCCTGCAAACGTTTCAGGTTACTCTGCAGTTCGCGACGGAGATCGCCCTCGATCGGCAGCTTGTTGCTCGTAATCATCTGGATGATCTCATTGATCTGCTGCGGGGTCAGATCCTTGGCCCGCAGGTTCGGATCAATGTTCGTCTGCTCGAGGATGCGCTTCGCGGTGCTCGGGCCGACGCCGTAGATGTAGGTCAGCGAGGCTTCGATGCGTTTATCAGCGGGAATTTCGACTCCTAACAATCGGGGCATAACGATCTCCTATCCCTGGCGCTGCTTATGGCGCGGGTTCTTGTTGCAGATCACGCGCACCACATTCTTGCGCTTCACGATCTTGCACGCTTCACAAAGTCTTTTAACTGATGGTCGCACTTTCATAGTTCACGAGACGAAAAACGCGGAGCCTGCCTCCGCGTCACCGATGGCGAAAAGTGATTCGCCCTTTCGACAAATCGTAAGGCGAAACTTCTAGCATAACTTTGTCGCCTGGCAAGATGCGAATGAAGTGCATCCGCATTTTTCCGGAGATGTGAGCGAGGACGCCATGGCCATTGGGCAGTTCCACCCGGAACATCGTGTTCGGCAGGAGTTCGACCACGGTGCCTTCTACCTCAATTGCGTCTTTGCGCGCCATGTCAGGATTTCGGGTTCCTCTTTCGTAATCAAAACCGTGTGTTCGAAATGGGCCGAAGGCAAACCATCCGACGTGCAAACTGTCCAGCCGTCCTCGAGCAGCCGCACGCCCGATCCGCCGAGATTAATCATCGGCTCGATCGCCAACGTCATGCCCGGCTTGAGACGCGGACCGCTGCCTCGTTTGCCGTAATTGGGGACCTGCGGCTCTTCGTGCAACTTGCGCCCCACCCCATGGCCGACGAACTCACGGACCACGCTGAAATGGTGGCGCATCGCCTCATCCTCAATCGCCGCGCAAAGGTCTCCGAGCCGTTCGCCTGAGGCGGCGTGCCCGATGGCCCGTTGCAACGCGCTTTCCGTAACCGCGAGCAATTTCTCGATGCGCTCGTCGATCATCCCCACCGGAATCGTCGCCGCGGTGTCGCCGACCCAGCCGTCCTGCACCACCCCGATATCGAGCTTCACGATGTCGCCATACTGGATGCGGCGCTGGCTGCCGATGCCATGCACAATCTCGTCGTTGAGCGAAATACAGATATTGCCCGGAAAGACCCGATGACCGAGTCGATAACCAAGGAACGCGCTCCGCACGCCGGCGTCCTGCATCAAATCCGCCGCGGCCTGATCGATTTCCTTGGTGGAAATTCCGGGACGAATCAACTCGCCGACGCGCTCGAGGACATCGCTCGCCGTTCGGCACGCCAGCCGCATTTTGTCGATCTCCCGGGCGGACTTGATCGGAATCATGGCACGCGTTCCTCGATCAGGGCCACGATATCGGCAAAGACCGATTCGCGGTCGCGATTCCCGTCAATCCGGTGGAGGGCATCACCTTTTTCGTAAAAGGAGAGCAACGGTTCGGTCTTCGCCTTGAACTCTACGAGGCGCGTTTGCAGGACCGCGGCATCGTCGTCGTCGCGCCGAATGAGCGGCCCATCACAGTAGGGACAGACCGGCCGGTCCGCGAAATGTGCACTTGTTAGGCTAGTGGTGAAGCCACACCGGCGACACTGCAACCGGCTGGCGATCCGCTCGCGGACTGTCTGCTCGGAAACCTCCAGCCAGAGGGCGAGGTCGAGCGCCGCCTTGCGCTTTTGCAGAATCTCGTTCAATCGCTCCGCCTGCTTCACGGTGCGCGGAAAGCCATCGAAGACAAACCCGTCCCGGCCGTGGAGATTAAGCCAATCTTCGATCAAATGAACGATGATGTCATCGGGAACCAGGCCACCCTGTTTCGAAATCTCATCCGCTTCCAACCCGAGCGGCGTCTCCAGATCGCGCTCGCGCCGCAGGATGGTTCCCGGCGAGGTCACTGCGATGGCGAAGTGTCGTGTGATCATCTCCGCCTGCGTTCCTTTTCCGGAGCCGGGCGCACCGAGGAGCACAATTCGCCTTTTCACCTAGCGCCCGTAAAGAAAAATGGCCACGCCTCCGATGACCAGCACGGCGATCCCGACGTAGAGCCACATCAGCGTCCCCTGCTGGGCCGCCTCACCACGACCGTAGGCTGAGCGGTTGTCAAAAGCACGGCCACGAATTCGGCCCTTGCGCAGGAATCCATCATAGTGGCGCTGGATCAGGTGCGTCTCCACCTGCCGCATGGTATCGAGAATCACGCCGACGATAATCAGCAGACTGGTGCCGCCAAAAAATTGCGCGGTGATGACCGGCACGTGCAATCCCTGACTGAGCAGGCTGGGCAGGATGGCGATCATGGTGAGGAAAATCGCGCCCGCAAAAGTCAGTCGCGTCATCGTGAAATCGAGGAAATCCGCGGTCGGTTTTCCCGGTCGCACGCCCGGGATATAGCCACCGTATTTTTTCAGGTCATCCGCGATCTGGGCGGGCTGGAACTGCGTCGCCACCCAGAAGTAGCTGAAGAAGAAAATCATTGCCGCGAGAACGACATAATGCAGCCAGCCAGTCGAAAGCATATTGGCGATTTCCTGGGCAGTGCGGCTGTTCTTGAAGGCCAGACCGACGATCGTTGTCGGGAAGAGAAGCAGCGCCCAGGCGAAGATGATTGGCATGACGCCCGCGTAGTTCACCTTCAGCGGCATGTATTGCGTTTGCCCACCGTACATCTTCCGGCCGACGACGCGCTTGGCGTACTGCACCGTGATCTTGCGCACGCCTTGCGTCACGGCGATGACCGCCGCGATGACGATAAAGAGAAACGCCACCATCAAAACGAGGATCGCCGGGTTGACCTGACTGGTGCCCGTCTCCGCGGAAGGGACGAAGGTCTTCCAGGCCTGCGCCAGTGCGGCCGGCAGGCGCGCCACGATACCGATCGTGATGATCAGCGAGATGCCGTTGCCTATCCCTCGATCGGTGATTTGATCGCCCAGCCACATCAGGAAAAGCGTGCCCGCGGTCAGGGTAAGAACAGTAATGATGCGGAACGACCAGCCGAGGTTATCAACCAGCGGAATCCCCAGCCTCGCGGTCGTCTCGGTGATGCCGGGCAGCATCGTGTGATACGATTCGGGATGCTGAAAGGAGACGGCGAGCAGGTAACCCTGAAAGATGCAAAGCACGACCGTCGCATAACGGGTGTATTGCATGATCTTTTGTCGGCCGCCATCTTCGCGCGACAAACGGCTGAGCGAGGGAATCACCGCGGTCAGCAATTGCAGCATGATCGACGCGCTGATGTAGGGCATGATACCGAGCGAGAAAACCGCGCAGTTCTCGAGCGCGCCGCCGCTGAAAAGATTGAAGAGGGCAGCGACCCCGCCGCCCGCGGTCTGGGAAGAAGTGCGGAACCAATCCTGCAGGACCGCCGGATTGACGCCGGGCGTGGTCACAGCCGCACCCAGCCTAACGATGACGATGACCGCGAGGGTGAACAGAATCCGCCGGCGCAACTCGGGGATCTTGACGCTGTTTAAAAAAGCCGAAACCATCAGCTAAGTTCGCTTCAGACGTTCTGCCTATTCAGCCGTCTTCTTTTTCTTCGCCGCGGGTTTCTTCGGCTTCGCCTTGGCTTTCGCCGTCGCGGAAGCGGGCGTTTCTCCCTTCGCTGCCGGCGGCTCGAACCGATTTCCGCTGGTCAGCGACGGGCGTTTCCGGAGCGTCACGGTTCCGCCGGCTTTCTCGATCTTTTCGCGCGCTCCTTCGCTAAACCGATCCGCCTCGATCGTGAGCCCGTGTTTCAATTCGCCCCGACCCAGAATTTTCAAGCCGACGACCAGGCCGCGAATGTGTTTCGATTCGCGCAGCATCTGCTCGTTGATCACCGTGCCGGCCTTGAACTGGTTCAGGTCGTCGAGATTGATCAGAGCGTAACGCTTTTTGAAAGCCGCGTTGTTAAACCCGCGCTTCGGCAAACGGCGGATGAGCGGCATCTGACCGCCCTCGAATCCGAGCCGCAGACTGCCGCCGGAACGCGCTTTCTGGCCCTTGTGGCCCTTGCCGCTCGTCTTGCCATGGCCGGAGCTTTCGCCGCAGCCGAGCCGCTTGACGCGATGTCTCGATCCCGGGCGCGGTTTCATGTTGTGCAACCGAATCATGACTGTTGCCTCGTCTCGTCCACGTTGTTGCTGCGCAGGCCGCGGGTCTTCAAAATTTCATCGCGCCGGCGCAGGGAACGGAGCGCTTCGATCGTCGCCTTCACGACGTTGGCGTGATTGCTCGAGCCTAACGACTTGGCAAGCACGTCGCGGATGCCGACCGCTTCCACCACCGCGCGGACACCGCCACCGGCGATCACACCCGTGCCGGGCGAAGCCGGTCGCAAAAGGACACGCCCGCCGCCAAATTCTCCGATCGCTTCGTGCGGAATCGTGTTTTCGTGAAGTGACATTTTTTCCATCGACTTGCGGGCCGCTTCCGAGGCTTTGCGGATCGCTTCCGCGACTTCATTCGCCTTGCCGAAGCCACAGCCGACTTTGCCGTCGTGATCGCCCGCTACAATGAGCGCGCTGAAACTGAAGCGGCGGCCGCCCTTTACGACCTTGGCGCAGCGGTTGATGAACACGACTTTTTCGGTCGTATCGCCTCTTGCCGGAGGCGTCCGGTCCGTGGTGCGTGAGTCGCTTCGTCTGCCTTGGTTGCCTGCGTATGCCATGAATAATTAAAGTTTGAGACCACCCTCGCGCGCCGCGTCGGCGAGCGCTTTCACTTTGCCGTGGTAAAGAAAGCCGCCACGATCAAAAACCGCCTTGTCGATCTTCTTCGCGAGCAAGCGCTCGGCGATCAACTTCCCGACTTTCTCCGCCGTCGCCCGATTGGCCGCGTGTTTTCCGTTGCCGCCCAGTTCCTTTTCCGTCGTCCCGGCCGAGACCAGGGTCCGACCCGTTTCGTCGTCGACCACCTGCGCGTAAACATGTTTCCCGGAAAAATAAACACAGAGACGCGGACGTTCCGCCGTGCCGGAAACCTTGCGGCGAATGCGATCGTGAATGCGCCCGCGAATGACTTTGCGATTGATCGTAGCCATAACTATTGGACGGTTTTGCCTTCCTTCCGGCGAATCTGCTCGCCTGCATAACGAACGCCCTTGCCCTTGTAAGGTTCCGGCGGATAGAAACGCCGAATGTCCGCCGCGACCTGGCCGACCGTTTTTTTATCGGCGCCGTGGATCGCGATCTTCGTGTTATCCGTCACCGTGATTTTGATATCCGTCGGAATCGCGAAGAGTACCGGATGCGAAAAGCCGAGACTGAGGTTGAGATTTTTTCCCTGCACCGCGGCCTTGAAGCCGACCCCCTCGATCTCGAGCTGCTTGGTGAAACCTTCGCTCACGCCGACGACCATGTTATGGATCAGCGCCCGCGACAATCCATGCAGCGCCTTGACGCTGCGCGTTTCCGCATCGCGGACCAGCGAGACCTGATTATCGGCCACATTGGCCTGGATTCCCTTCGGCAACGTCCAGTCCAACTTCCCCTTCGGGCCTTCGACCGCGACTTTGCTGCCGGCGACGTTGACTTTGACTTTCGCGGGAATCTCGACCGCTTTATTTCCAATCCGTGACATAGCTCTCCTTCGTTACCAGACGTAAGCCAGCAACTCGCCTCCCACCTTTTGTTTCTTGGCCTCGCGTCCCGACATGATGCCGCGCGATGTCGAAAGGATCGATGTCCCCATCCCGCCAAGCACCCGCGGGATCTCATCGGCGGCGACGTAACGGCGCAAGCCCGGCCGGCTGACGCGCTTCAGGCCGGTGATCGCGCTGGTGCGATTCGCAATTTTATTCGTGATCTTGATCCGCGGATGCGCGGCGGTGGTATCGAGCGCGTAGTCGCTGATGTAGCCCTCCTCTTTCAAGATGCGAACGACTTCGCTCTTGATCTTCGAGTAAGGGACAAACATCTCCAGCTTCTGCGCGTGGTTGCTGTTGCGCACGCGCGCCAGAAGGTCGGCAATCGGATCGGTGACAGTGCTCATGGAAGTTAGGCGGCTTGCGCGGCGGGCCTTTTCGCCAGGTCGCTGAAGGGCATTCCCATTTCGCTCAGGAGCGATTTGGCCTCTTCGTTGGTGCGCGCAGTAGTCACAATCGTAACATCAAAACCGATGTTGCGCTTGATTTTGTCCAGCTCGACTTCGGGGAAGATCGACTGATCGGAAACGCCGAGCGTGTAGTTGCCATGGCCGTCGAAACCCTTCGGCGAAACACCGCGAAAATCGCGAATCCGCGGCAGCGCCGCCTTGATCAGGCGCTCCATGAATTCATACATGTGCTCTCCTCGGAGCGTGACCTTGGCGCCGATCGCCTGCTCTTTGCGCAGCTTGAAATTCGAGATGCTTTTCTTGGCCCGGGTCTCCGCCGGTTTCTGGCCGGTAATGAGGGCCAGCTCCGCTTTCGCTTCTTCCAGTGCCTGCTTCACATCCGATTGCGAGCCGACCGAAGTGTTGATCACCACTTTCTCCAACCTCGGAATCTGGTGTTCGTTCTTGTAGCCATGGACCTCGCGCAGCGCCGGCATGACGCGCTCTTTGTATTCGCGATAGAATTCGTTTTTCATTGCTCCGCCCAAATTACTTTGTCTTCTTCTCCTTCGTCGCCTTTGCCTTGCTCTTTTTCTTCGTCTCCTTCTCGCCGCCCTCGACCAGCTTTACGTTCGAGATGTGGATCGGACCTTCGCGCTCCGCGATCGAGCCCGAGGGATTGTCCTGCGATTTGCGCAGGTGCTTCTTAATCATCCGCACGCCCTCGATCAGCACGCGATCCTTGCGCGAAATCACCTGTAGGATCTTGCCGGTGGAACCCCGGAAGTTGCCCGAGATGACCTCGACCTGATCGCCCTTTTTCACATGGTGCTTCAGCCGGTTCATAAAACTTCGGGAGCGAGCGAAACGATCTTCATGAAATTGCGCTCGCGCAGCTCGCGCGCGACCGGTCCGAAAATGCGGGTGCCGCGCGGGTTCAAATCTTTGTCGATGATAACGATCGCGTTGTTGTCAAAACGGAGGAGCGAACCATCATCGCGCCGGATCGGCTGCCTGGTCCGGACCAAAACCGCGCGGACCACCTCGCCCTTTTTCACGGTGCCAGTCGGGCTCGCTTCCTTGACGTTCGCCGAGATGACGTCGCCAATGCCGGCGGATTGCGCGCTGCCTTTGCCGATCACGCCGATCATCGTCGCCATCCGCGCACCGCTGTTGTCGGCCACGTCCAGTCTTGATCTCAGGTAAACCATAATATTCTCCCCTACTCTTTACTTCTGGACGACTTCGACGAGACGCCACCGCTTCAACTTGCTCAGCGGCCGCGTTTCCATGATGCGCACGGTGTCGCCAGACTTCGCTTTGTTCTCCTCGTCGTGCGCATAAAATTTCTTCTGCTGCTTGACGATCTTGCCGAACTTCGCGTGCGGCACCCGCGTCACGGTGCGGACGATGATGGTCTTGTTCATGCCGCTCGAAATCACTTCACCCACCCGCGTCTTGCGTGTGC
>DATMNS010000013.1:0-2285 GCA_035568735.1 Chthoniobacterales bacterium
CGTCGGGCATTTCAGCCACCGATTTCCAAAGGTGGCGCGCTAAAGCTGTTCGATCTGACAACCTCGCGCCCGGAGCAGCGCAAGTAGTCCGTTCGGTCCTCCCATATGACCCGCTCCCACGACGAGGAAAAAAACGTGCCCGCTCCGAAGATCGCCTTCGATTTTCGGAATCCAGTTGCGATTGCGCGCATCAATCAACCGTTCGCGGAAGGCCGGGAAATCAGCGAAAGCGGACCGATCGCACAACGAGCCGAAGCGCGCGCTCAAAGCATCAAAGGTCCGGTCGTGCGGCCGCCGCAGAGAAAAGCCTGAACGAATCTACTCGCGCTTCGGCCGGAGGAGCGGGAAGAGGATCACGTCGCGGATCGACTCCGCGCCGGTCAGGAGCATCGTTAGGCGATCGATCCCGAGGCCGAACCCGCCGGCCGGAGGCATGCCGTGCTCGAGCGCGAGCAGGAAATCCTCGTCCAGCTTTTGCGTCTCCTCGCCGGCCTGCTCGAGGAGACGCTGGCGCTGCACGAGCGGATCGTTCAGCTCGGTGTAGCCGGGCGCGATTTCCTGGCCGTTGATGATCAGTTCGAAAACGTCGACGAGCGTGTTGTCCTCCGCGTTCTGCTTGGCGAGCGGGACCAATTCCTTCGGGCAATGCGTGACAAAGAGCGGATCGAAGGTTTTTTCCTCGATCAGTTTTTCGAAGACGTGCTGGGTGACTTCGAAATCCGCCATCTGCGGCTGCACCTCGACGCCGAGGGCGCGCGCTTTCGCGGAACGTTGTTCATTCGTTAGGCTAAACCAGTCGGCCCCGGCCGCGGCGGAAACGAGATCGCGATAGCGCGCGCGGCGCCAGGGCCGGGCGAGGTTCAGCGTGCGGGTGACGTTGCCCTCCGCGTCGCGGTGTTCTACCTGGAGGGATGGGCTCTGTCCCGTCCCCGAATCGACACTCGGACGGGACGGCGCCCGTCCCTCCACGACGGTCTGCGCGAGGTGGCAGATCAGCTCTTCCACCAGTTCCGCGACCTTCTCGAAATTGGCGTAGGCCCAGTAGGCCTCGAGCATGGTGAACTCCGGGTTGTGCCGGCGCGAAATGCCTTCGTTGCGGAAATTGCGGTTCACTTCGAAGACCTTGTTGAACCCGCCGACGAGCAGCCGCTTCAGGTAAAGCTCCGGCGCGATGCGCAGATAAAGATCGAGCCCGAGCGCCTTGTGATGGGTGCGAAACGGTTCCGCCGCCGCGCCGCCCGCGACGGTTTGCAGCATCGGCGTCTCCACTTCCAGAAAGCCACGCGATTGCATGAACTCGCGTGTCCCACGCAGAATCGCAATCCGCTTCGCGAACACTTCGCGCGAGCGCTCGTTCGTCACCAGATCGAGGTAACGCTGCCGGTAACGCGCTTCGACATCGGTCAATCCGTGCCATTTCTCGGGCAACGGCCGCAGGGTTTTCGCGAGCACTTCGAAGTTCTGTACTTTCAAGGTCTGCTCACCGGTCTTGGTGAGGAAACAACTTCCCTCCACGCCGATAAAATCGCCGAGATCGAGCAGGTCGAAGGTCGCCATCGCCTCCGGCCCAAGTTCCTTCGCCTGCACATAAATCTGGATGCGCCCCGACGCGTCGTGCAGGTCGAGAAAGTGGCTCTTCCCCATGTTGCGATGGGCCGTGATCCGACCGGCGGCGCGGAGCGTCGCGCCCTCGGCGAACTTTTCTCGCACCTCAGCGATCGAGCCGCTCGTCTCAAAGCTCCGCCCAAACGGCGCCACCCCGCGGGCACGCAGCATCTCCATTTTCTGGCGCCGCAGCGCGATCAGCTCGTTCTCTTCCTCCATCAGGAATCCGAATGTAATCGGATTCTTCCGTCTGCCCAGATTTTCCCGTGGACAGGGGACCGCACGGCGGATTGCTCGCGTCTTCCAAGTGACCCAGCCGCCGCCTACGGCACGGTCGATTTGGACTTGAACGGAAAACGCCTACTGTCGTGACCGTTCGATTATGCCACCGATGCTCTCTTCGAAGACAATCAGGGCCACGATCTGCCGGGCGCTCATTTTCCTGTTCATCACTCTGCTCGCGCCGGCGGCGCGCGCGGACGATTCGAAGTCGATCCGCAATTTTGCGGAAGCGATAGTCCAGCTCGCGCCCGATGTCGACCCGGCGGAAGCGCAGCTCGTCTCCGTCACCTCGCATCAGACTGCGCGTCGGCTGGCCAAGGAATGGCGGGTCGTTCCGCCGGCAGACTTCCAAAATTTCCTCATCCACATCGGCCGGCGAAAGTACGGCTACTGCTTTC
>DATMNS010000014.1:0-2793 GCA_035568735.1 Chthoniobacterales bacterium
AGCAGACCGTGTAGGCTCCATTTCTCCCCGCGGATGGAAACCTCCAAGGCAATTCTCCTGCGCAAGCGCAAGCTGAGCGACACCAGCCTCATCGTCAGCTGGTATGCGGAGTCGCTGGGGCGGATCGATACGGCGGCGAAAGGGGCGCGCCGGCCGAAAAGCGTTTTTGCCGGCAAACTCGATCTTTTTTTCGAGGCGGAAATTCAAATCGCGCGCAGCCGCCGATCCAGCCTGCACACGCTGACCGAGGTCGTGCTGCGGAATCCGTTTGGCGGAATTCGCGCGAATTTCCTTCGCACCCAGACGGCTTCGTATTTTGTCGAGTTGATCGAACTTTGCACCGAGCCCGACCATTCCGCGCCGGAGTTGTTCCATTTGTTGCAGCGAGCTTTCGGTTTTCTCGACGCGCAGGACGCCAGCCTGCGCGCGGTGCGTCACTTCGAGACGGAGCTCGCCCGGCTCGCCGGGGTGCATGACGCGACGGTCCTGAAAAGCGATCCGGCCGCGGCGCTCGGCGCGCTTTTCGGCCGCCTGCCCCGGGGGCGTGCCGCGCTGCTCAAAGCGCTGGCCGAAAGTTGAGGAAACTTCTGGCGACCGTTGCGCGAAGCACTAGGTTCTCCGCCGCCATGAAAAAACATCTGCCTCTCCTGCTCCTCGCCGCCGCGATTTGCGGCCCGGCCCTCCCGGCGCGTGCCGACGACACCTACAAGATCGATCCCGTCCATTCCGCGATCAGTTTCAAAGTGCGGCATTTCTTTAGTTACGTGGACGGCTGTTTCACGAAATTTGAGGGCACGATCAACGTCGATCCCGATCACCCGGAGAAGTCCTCCGTCACCGCCACGATCGACGCCGCGAGCGTCGATACGAAAAACGAAAATCGGAATGAGGATCTGCGGGGCGCGCATTTTTTTGAGGTCGCGAAATACCCAACGATCACCTTCAAGAGCAAAAGCGTGAAGCAAGCCGGCGCGGACAGCGGCGACGTGGTCGGCGACCTGACGATGCACGGGGTGACAAAAGAGATCACCTTGCACGTCAAATTTCTCGGCAAAGGGCAAGGCATGGGCGGCAAGCCGATCAGCGGCTGGCAGGTCACGACCGACCCGATCAAGCGGAGCGACTACGGCCTAACCTGGAGCAAGGCGGTTGAAGGCACCGCGGTGGTGGGTGGAGAGGTCACGGTCTCGATCGACGTCGAAGCAGACAAAACGCCCTAACCAATTTAGCCGTTCAGGCCGCTGAGGGCCCGCGCGATTCGCCCTGCCGGGGCACGACGCGATCGATCGGGTGCGCGGAATCCTCGAAGCTGGCGCTAATGGCGCGGTGATGGTTCCGCGAATGTCATTTGCCTATCAAGACCAGGAGCTGATGTGCGAGGGAATGGCGGTCGCCGCCATCGCGACGCGGGCCGGTACGCCCTGCTATCTCTATTCCGCCCACCAATTCCGGGAGAATTTCGGCGCCTATCGGAACGCTTTTTCCGGCCTCGACGCGGCAATTTGTTTTGCCGTCAAGGCATGCTCCAACATTGCCATTCTGAAATTGCTGGGCGCAGCGGGTGCGGGCGCAGACACCGTTTCCGGCGGTGAAATCCAGCGCGCCTTGCTGGCGGGAATCCCTCCCGAGAAAATCATCTTTTCCGGGGTCGGAAAAACGAAGGAAGAGATCGCGCTGGCGCTCGAGTCCGGGATTGGACAACTGAATGTCGAGTCTCCGGAGGAACTGGAGATCGTCGATGCGATCGCCGCCGCTCGAAAGGTCACAGCGAGGGTCTCGCTCCGGGTCAACCCGGATGTCGATGCGGGCACGCACGAGAAAATCTCCACGGGACGCAAGTCAGATAAGTTCGGCATTCCCTGGCCCGAGGTGTGGGAGACCTATCAAAAAGCGCGGAGTTTGTCGCACGTCGAGGTGGAGGGAGTGGCCTGTCACATCGGGAGTCAGATCACTGACCTCGCTCCGTTCAAAGCCGCCTTTTCCAAAGTAACCGACCTGGCCCGCGAGCTGCAGGCCGACGGCTTTCCTCTGCGACGCATCGATCTCGGCGGCGGCCTCGGCATCAGATATCGGGACGAGAATGCTTTGGGCGTGGCCGATTACGCCGCGGCGGTCATGCAGTCGGTGCGGCCGCTCGGTCTGCGACTGTTCCTCGAACCGGGCCGCTCCATTGCCGCTTCGGCCGGAGCGCTCATTTCCGAAGTCCAGTTCATCAAACTCGCGGAAGGCAAGCGCTTCGCCGTGCTCGACGCGGGAATGAACGATCTAGCGCGGCCCGCGATTTACGGCGCCTACCACGAAATCATTCCGGTGCGCGAGGGCGACCCTGCCGAATCCTACGACATTGTCGGACCGGTCTGTGAGTCATCCGATATTTTTGGAACCAATCGAAGACTTCCAAAATTGGCAGCGGGCGATTTGGTAGCGATTTTGAATGCCGGCGCTTACGGCGCGGCGATGTCCTCGAACTACAACACGCGCAGCTTGCCGCCGGAAATCCTGGTCGAGGGCGACCAATGCAAAGTGATCCGCGAACGCCAGCGTTTCGCCGACATCATCGCGCTCGAGCGTTACTAGAAATTCCGGGCGGCGCCTCGAGTTGCAGGCAAGATTTTGGAAGGCAAAAAGCAATTCTTGAAGAGCCAATCGCCTCCCGGGCGGTTAGTCTCCGCTGCGAGAAGGCAAAAATGAAGAAGAACGAAATTCATAAACGATGATGAATCGAATCCTGACCTTCATCCTTGCGCTCGACGTTTTGACCTTTCCTCTGGCCGCGCAGCCATCACCGCAGCA
>DATMNS010000015.1:0-2956 GCA_035568735.1 Chthoniobacterales bacterium
GCCAGGCCGCGACCCCCCAGTCGTAGCGCCGACCGGCTGCGCTCGCTATTCCTCCGAATGGAGAAAGTAGCCGCCGGCGTTTTTGTCGCTTTCAAGTTTCAGCAAGCCGCGCTTTTGCGCTTCGAGAAGCAGATCGCTGAAAGTGCGAAAACCGTAGGCCCGCTCGTTAAAGCCCGGGTGCTGACGCTTGATCGCCTGCTTTACGCGCGAGCCATGGACCGCGTAGTCTTCGCCGCGCTCGGCGCGCAAGGCGTCGATGGTGTTGGTCAGGAGATCGAGCGCTTCGTCGATCGGCGGTCCCTGATTCTTTTCCGGCCTGCTTTTCACGAGCCCGGCCGCAGAACCGGCCTGACGTTTCCGCACCGGTTCCGTGCGCACGAGGTCGTCGTAGTAAATAAATTCGTCGCAGTTGGTGATGAAGAGGTCGGAGGTCGATTGCTTCACCCCGACGCCGATCACTGTTTTGTCGTTTTCGCGCAGCTTGCTCACGAGCGGCGAGAAATCGGAGTCGCCGCTAATGATGGCGAAAGTATCGACGTGGCTTTTCGTGTAACAAAGATCGAGCGCATCAACCACCATCCGGATGTCGGCGGAATTTTTGCCCGACTGCCGGACGTGCGGGATTTCGATCATCTCGAAGGCCGCTTCGTGCAACCCACGCTTGAAAGCCTTGTAGCGCTCGAAATCGCAGTAGGCCTTCTTCACCACAATGTGGCCCTTGAGGAGGAGTCGCTCGAGGACTTTGCGCACATCGAAGGCCGGAAACTGCGCGTCGTGCGCACCGAGCGCGATGTTCTCCAAATCGAGAAAGACGGCCATGGTGGCCTCGGCGTCGGATGCGCTCATGGTTTAGAGGATGTAAGCGCGATCGCAGTCGCGAAACAGAAAAATATTCATAGGGTCAAGCTTGCCATGAAAAGAATCTCCAAATGGCTGCTCCCGATTCTGGGCGGCGCCTTGCTCTCGATGGCGGCGTGTCACAAACTGAAGCCGGCGGCGGAAAACGCCACTCCTTCAGAGGAGCAAGTCCGGGCGACGCGGGCCGCGGAAGTGCCCAAGTCGATCCAGCAGCAGTGGACCTGCCTGAATCGGATCCGGCAAAGGGACGGACTCAACTCCACCATCGATCGCACTCTGCTGGACGAGCAGAATCAGCTCGGGGTGGTGCTTTTCTCGACGGTGACACCAGACAAAGTGCCTGCCTTGATGCGGACGGTGATGACAGAGATGGCGCAGGAATTTCCCAATGACAATGTGACCCTGACCGTCTACGCCTCCGCCAACCCGCCGCGAAAAATGGGAACGGCGCACCGCGACGGCCAGACGGGTGAGGTGAGTTACGTCCCCGAGAAAATGTAGACGCTTCGCTCTGCGAAGCATGCGATGTGATGTCGCTCGCAGCTCGGTCGTCGCGGCGGGAATCAACTCTCGCGCCTCCCACCGGGAGGCGGCTACAGAACTAATCCGTGCCCCAGATCATGGCCACCGAAGTCGTCAGGCTGCCGCCCATGTTGAAGGTGACGAATTTTTTCGCGCCTTTGATCTGACGCGCACCTGCCTGGCCGGTCAGTTGTTGATTGGCTTCGACCACCTGGCGCACGCCGGTCGCACCGACCGGATGACCGTCACCGATCAACCCGCCGCCGGCGTTGACCGGGATCTCGAAATCGATCTTGCCGCTGACGTGTTCGCCGCGCACCTGGGGCAAAGTTGTCGCGCCGCTCTGCGCCAGCTCCGCGCCCTTGCCCGGCTCGGCGAACCCGAGAATTTCGTAAGCAACGATTTCGGTAATCGAAAAACAATCGTGCACCTCCGCGCCGTGCACGTCGCGCGGCTTCAGGTTCGCCATCGCGAAGGCGTTGGCGGCGGCCTTGCGCGCCGTGCTGAAAGTCGGCGCGTCCTTCTTCGCGAGCGCGAGGTAATCGGTTGTGTGCCCGAAACCGAGCAGACGCGGGAACTTCGACTTATCGCGCCCGATGCGGTCGAGATACTTGCCCGAAACCAGCACGAGCCCCGCTGCTCCATCGGTGATCTGCGAGCAATCGGTCAGGCGCAAGGGCGCGGCCACGCTCGGATTTTTTTCCGAGATCTGCTGGGCGTCGCTGAACGTGAGAGTTGATTCGCGCATCTGGGCGAGCGGGTTAAGCCGCGCGTGCGCGTAATTTTTGTAAGCGACCGCGGCGAGAGCGTCCGGACCGGCACCGTATTTATCGATGTAGATCTGCGCGATGCGTCCGAACAACTTCGGGAACATGAAGTCGCCATACTCCGGCTGCTCGACGTCGAAATCCGCCGCCGCCCCGAGAACGTCGCCGCCGTCGCGCGATGACATCGTCTTCTGCTGTTCCGCGCCGACGACGAGGACCGCGTCGTGAAATCCACCCATGATCCATTGCGCGCCGAGCAGGACCGAAAGCGCGCCGGAAGCGCAGGCCGCTTCGGTGTGCATCGTCGGGATGCCGTGCAGTTTCGGGTCAATCTCCGGAATGAACGCGCCGAGATGGAGCTGCTTCGTAAACTGTCCGGCGTTGAAATTTCCGACCGCCGCGGCCTTGATCTCCGCCGGATCGATCTTCGCGTCATTAAGGGCCGCGCGGCCGGCATCCTTGATCACGTCACGCAGCGCCTTACCCTCCTTTTTGAGGTTGCGCCTAAAGTCGGTTCGGCCCGCGCCGAGGATGTAAACTGGTTCGTTCATGGCTGCCTGAAACCTAGACTACGCCAGCTGCGCTGTCATCCCCACCAGTCTCGCCGGATCGGCGGCGTTGCCTTTGCGAAAAAGCCGGAAGAGGCGCGGTCCCACGCCGAGCGCATTAGCAACGTTACGTTTCTTAAGTCGTTAATCTGCGAGTGGGCCCTCGGTTCGAGAACTAGGGGTTGCCGTCGAAACTGCTACCAAGTCAGTCGCTCGATTCCTCGAACGTGATCAAAGTGCGCGTTACGGCTGATAATCGGC
>DATMNS010000016.1:0-8089 GCA_035568735.1 Chthoniobacterales bacterium
CGAGCGGACCAGTTGCAGAACGCGAACCGGATTCATGCTATGAGCATTTACCGCCTCGTCGGGTAACTCGTCCAGTTTTTTTTGATCGGGTTCGATCAAATAAATGGTGCCCGGCGCGCTGCCTTGTGGACTGGCATCCACCAGGATGATTGCATCATAGTTATCCATCATGGCGTAGGCTAAATCGTAACTGCGTATCCCAAAGTCAGTTACACAAACTTCCTCGGGGAGCGCCCGGCGCGCTAGCTGGTTTGCGACTTCACAACCGAAGGCGTCGTCGCCGAAAAAAATATTTCCTATTCCGGCCACAAGAATCTTTTTCATCTGCTCTCCGGCACCGGTTCCACTTCATCTGTGGCGTAGAAAAAACGGTGCCCGGGCTGCCGGAGCAGGCCGAGATCGCGCCCCGGATCGTCGTCCAGCACGAGGGCCAGTTGCACACCGCCTTCGACGTCTTGCTCGACCGCTTCGATCACCGCGATTTTTCCATCGAGCGCCATATCCATCACGTCCGCGCGTTTCTTTGGACGAATCCGCACGCGATCGCCGGCTTTGACCTGCACGCTGCCGACCGTGGCAGTTTCCAGGCGCGTGCCCGGGTTGAAAAAATCTTCGTTCGACGCACGCACGCCGCGCATCACGCCGTGCATTTTGAGGAGATGATCGCTCGACATGTTCTCCGTGCGTTCCAGGATTTTTCTCGCTTGTTCGTCCACCTGTCGCATCTCGATTTTTTCCGCATCGCTCATCGCCATCACCCGCAACGTGAGGATCTCGTCGATCTCGAGACCGTCGAAAAGGTCGCCCGGACTCTCCGGTGCGATCTTTGGGTAATCGTATAAAATGATCGGCGACGAAAGCATCGCGTCGCGCTCGCCCCGCGCATCGTCGCCGACGAGCACCGGCCAGGTGCCGATGTTTTTGCAGGCCGAGGCGGCTTCCGCGCAGGCGGCGGGGGGATCGGTCAGGGAAAGGCATTCGCCGCCCTCGGCGTGCAGAATGGTGTGGGTGGAAGTGAAGGTGCGCATGATGATCGCGCTTTGCTTTTCCAGTTCGTCAGGCGGGACCGGGGTGAGATTCAGAATGCGGACCGAGATTTTGAAGACCGCGTCGTCGATCGGTTGGGTCCCGACTTCAATCACTCCGCAGACGCCCTCCTGGCGCCGCACGAGGAGAGCGATGATTTTTCCATCCGCAGCGCGAATCGGCTCGACCGTGCGGACCCTTGGAAAATCGAATGGATGCGAAATTTGCGCCGCGGCCCGCAGCGCGAGCGGCGGCAGCTCGACCTTTTGTTCCACGACTTCCTGCCACGTTTGATAAAGTTGTTCTCCGACCTGCAAATCGGGCACGACTTCAAACGCTGGTGGTTCACCGGCGGGCAACTCCGCGAGCGGGACGGAAAGCAGGCCGACCTCGCGCGCCATCGGATGAAGAAAGCGCACGCTGATCTTGAGCACCGTGTCTTTCGACTCGTTGCGGACCAGACATTCGGTCTGCATCAGCGACGGCTCGGCGCCTTCTTGCGCGACGCTGTAATCCTCCGGATAAACGCGCCCGAAAGTAAAGCGCTCGCGATTCTTCTGCGACGAAGCGCGGTAGGGATAAAGAATGTAGCCCTCGTAAAGAACGGCGTTCACCACCTTCTCGACGAGCGCGGCATTCATGGCCGAAGGAGCGGCGCGCCGGCCTGGTCGCCGGACGCGGCCTCGGTCTCCGTGGTTTCCGATTCGTTAGGCGGCGGCAGCAGGCGCTCGATCGTCTGCTCCCAATTCGCGAGGCTTTCGCGCCGGCGGAAGGCATAGAGGCGCTCAAAGAGGCCGCGTTCGAGCGCGAGCCATGCGGTATTGGGATAATGGTGATCCATCATCTCCTGCCAAACCGAAATCGGCATCCGATAGGCGCACTCCTTGTTCCAGGAAACCTGCTGAATCTGGAGACGCTCATCCGGTCCCTCGTAAAAAATCGTGCCGCTAAACAAAAAGAGGAGCGGGACCTCGCCGCCTTCGAGCGCGTAAAAATACTTCGTGGCCGAGACATTGAGATCGTAGGTGCACGGCACGGAGAGGACCGCTTCCGTCTTGCCGGTGAATTGCCTGACGTTGGCGCTCGCATGTGTCCACAAACGCGCCCGCAAGGTTTGCCCCCAGCGATCAGGTGTCCCGAAAAGCTCGCCCAATTTTTCTTTCTCCGCCGGCTGGTAGGCCCGCTGAGTCGATTGGATCTGGATTTGCGCCTGCAACAGTACGCTCTGGATCGTCTCGGCCTCCGGCGCGTTGGTGATTTCGAGTTTGAAATGGAGGAGCGGCGCGATCCCGTAGTCCGCCGCTTCAACGCCAACAATCTTAAAATCGAGGTCAGGCATCAGTTTCCTTTCAGGCGCGCGAAAAAGCCGTCGATCTCGCGCCAGACATCTTCGCCGCCGGAGAACCCGCGCCAGTGAATCCGGATGAGACCGACAAGCTCAAAACAGAGGTCGATCGGCGCGAGGAAATATTCGCGCGCGCCTTCGACCCGATTGACGAGCAGCGTTTCCACATCGGCCTGCATATCGCGCAGGACCGGATTGGCCACGACCAGAGCTTCCCAGGCCGTCAGGGGGAGAAGCGATTCGGTCGCGCCGGCCGGGCTCGGATAATAGGCGGCCATCTTCTCGTTAGGCGTATCATGGAAAAAGAAGGCGAGGCTGATCGGGAGCGAGAGTCCTTCCCATTCGGCGTCGCTCATCTGGAAATCCGGGAGCGCGCGCGCGTCCCGCGGGATGAGCTTGAATTTTCCGCCGACGACATTCTCGAAGCGCAGCGCGCATGGATCGCAGGAGCAGACAATCCGCCGGGTCGCCATCTCGAGCAGATGACGATGCGTCGGCCCGAGCGGCACACTGCACAATTCGCAATGTTCCAGCTCCGCTCGGGGAGCCGCGATGGGCGTTCGCTGCGCGCTCGCAAAACGGCGCAAAGTGGCAAACGAGGAGGATCTCATTTTCGATAAATCTTGTCGCCGGGGGCGGTGACCCCGGTTTGCTCGATGCCTGGTTGGGCCGGGTCCACGCCCCCAGCGACAACTAGGACGGCTGCAGATTCGGCATGTCGGGATGAATCGGCGCCCGCGCCTCCGGATTGATCCCGGTTGCGTCCCGCGCCGTGGTATAGCTCTTCCCGCCAGCGCCGCGCCCCGCCTCTTTGTTGTCGAGAGCGAGTTCCTCGCCCCTTACGGTCCCGGGTATATGTCCTGCTAGTGGTGGTTTGCTCATATGTTTCCTCCTGCTCCTGCTCTTGGTCCGCTCCCATTCGTCGGCAACGGACAGTCGGTAAACTTGGGAATTGGAGTCGTCCCGTTCTTCGCGGGTTTGGGGTGCTCCTCGGGGAGCCCTTCGACATCGAGGCCGGTTAAATCCGGCGCCGCGGCGTTGAGCGCTTCCTCGATCGAAAAGCGCAGGGTCAGGCGCGAGGAAGGACATTCGTGACAATTGCCCTGCAGTTTTAATTGCACCCGACCTTCCGGTGTGACCGCGAGTAATTCCACACTCCCGCCATGCAGGCCGAGCCGCGGTTTCACTTCCTCGATCGCATTTCGCACGCGTGTTTCGAGATCGAGCGGATGCAATCCATGGAGCAACAGCAACCCCGAGACGAGGTGATCGCGGGCCAGTTCATCGATCATCGCCGCGCCCTCCGTCCCGGAATCGAAGACCACACTCAAGACGCGCTCGAGTCCGGTGCCGTGGAGGTCGAGCAAGATCTGAATCAACTCCCGCACCTGCTCTCGCGCCGCTGGATCGGGTGTGCCTTCCAGCGCCGCGATGAGTTCCTCTGCTCGGCCGAGCTGTTTTTGGAACTCCTGTTTGCTGGTTTCCTGCACGGATCCTCCTAACTCATCGCGTTCTCGACTCTATCTTTGCGCGGTTTGCGTGCAACGTCACCATTTTTGCGGCAATCTAACTCCCGTCTCCCGCAAACGATACGGCACCACGATGGCGAACGGATGCTTCAGCGCTCGCGTTTGTTTTTAGAAATGGGTGGAAAGGCATTACACAGCCTTTGGCTGTAGGTTCGCGGCGCCAACCGTTAGAAATTCCATTTTCATGCCGAAAGCTAGCCTAACGAACGACCCGTTTTTCGTTGCGGTCGTCGCCGCGATTGAAAGGAAGATTGCCGAAGGCGACCGCATCGCGCGCGCAAACAGCATCACCTTGAGCGACGCGCAGATTTTGGCGCTCCTGACAAGAGCCGCGGGATCCGCGTGTGGGAAAGCGGCGAAGACCAGCCCGCCCCGGCTTCCGCGAGATCAAATTCTGACTGCTCTGGCAGAACAGCTCGCCCTGCTCAGGGCGTCCATTTTCGAAAAGAAAATCGACCGGGACGGCGCCGAGACGGAAACGCCCCTCTCCGCCGGACACTGGATCGCGGCGTTAAAGGTCGTGCAAAAATCGATCCGCCGCGGGACGGGCCATTTGCGCGGGTCTCGCAGTTTTCTCGACTCCCTGAGTATCTTCATGGCCCGAGCCGCATCGGCCGGCAGCAAGCGATGAGCCTGGATTGCCAGGGTTACGCGAGCAGCCCCAACTCGCCGCGCAAGCGATGCAATTCAGCTACGTCCCGCTAAACGTGCGCGGCGCCGGCCGGGAGCGGTCGAGCTTCTGGCATTCCAACGCTTGCCTCTCCGCAGCCCGGCCGCGCTCGGCTCGTTAGGCCAGGAATTCATCGAGCGCAGCGCCGAGCCGCTCGAGACCGGCGCGGAGATTTTCCGTCTCGCCACCGATCCCGATTCGGAAATGTCGGGGCGACTCGAAGAACGCACCGGGCACGACCGAGGTCTCGTATTTCTCGCGCAGCAGCTTGAAAAACAGTTCCGGTTCACCGCGCGGCAGGCGCGGGAACACCACCGTCCCCGCGGGCGGACGAAAACATTCCAGGTCGGCGCGCGAATCGAGAAATGAATCAAGCAGCGCGCGGTTCGGCGTGAGCAGCGCGGCGGTGCGGGCGCGAAACCGCGCGAGCTGATCAAACGCCACGACCGACATGCGTTCGGCCGAATGGGCGGCGGTGGCGGCGAAGAGATCGTTTAGCAACCACATCCTGCGCGCCAGCTCCGGTGCGGCCAGGATCCAGCCGCAGCGCAGTCCACTCAGGCCATACGCTTTCGTCAGGCTGCTCGTCACGACAAAGTTTTCGCCTAACGAAAAGGAGGCATGATCCTGGACTCGCCGCGGCGAGTCCCGGAGGGACGAGCTTCCGCTCGTCCCTGCCGTGCCAGGGAACAGCATTTCGAGATAAACTTCATCGACCAGCACGTGCGCCCCGACGCGTTGCGCCATTTCTCCGATCGCGCGCAAGGTCTCCGATCGAATCAGGGCGCCGCTCGGATTGTGCAGGTTGGTCAGGACCACGAGGCGCGTCGCGGGCGTGATCGCCTGCCCGACTGCCGGGAGCGCGAGGTCGAAGTTGTTTTCGAAGGTCCGCGCGATCCGTTTCACCCGCGCGCCGAGGTAGTGCAGGACATCGAGCAAGAGCCCATAAGTTGGTTGTTCGATCACGACCTCGTCGCCCGGCGCCAGGAGCGTGGCCATCGCCAAATGATTCGCCATCGACGTCCCTTCGGCCGTCACGATGCACTCCACCGGCGCGCCGGTGTGCCGCGCAATCCGCTCGAGCAGCGGCGCGTAGCCGTAACCGCCGCCGGTGATCTCCAATTCCTCCAGCCGCAACGGAAATTCCGAGAGCAGCACGTTCGTTAGGCCGCTGGTCGCGAGGTTGAAGCGCGCGGTCGAGCAGGTCTTCGCCCACTCCATGTAGCGCGAGCGTTTGGACTCCTCGAGGCGATTCATTGCCGCCAAACGTAAACCGCGGAACGCATGTTTTGTAGGGCGGGCGCTTCGCCTGCCCCGGATCTCAACCTGGGCAACCCGCCTGAGGCGGGTCGCCCTACAAATCCATCTGGCCTCATTTTAGCCGGTCGCGGCGAATCCGTCCGGAGAGAGGAGCTTCCACTCGTCCAAATTGTGCGCGGCCAACCCATGTCTTATCCGCATTCATCTGTAACTCAAATCGACTGACTTATCTCCCCGCCGCCAAAGAAAATAAATCGGCAATCCCGCGAGCGCGATCCCGAGTCCAATGCAGGCGCGCTTCGGATCGTGCGCGAAGGTGCTGACCACGATCATCCATTGCGCTGCGATGAAGAGGAGCGTCGTCCACGGATGCCCCGGCACGCGATAACTGGCCGGCGCCGGCGCTCGCCGCCGCAATACGAAAAGACAGACCGCCGTCAGACCAAAGAAGATGCAATCCATCGCGATGACGTAATTCACCACCTGCGCATAGGTCCCGGCGAGCGCGATCACGATCGCCCATCCGCCCTGCAACATGATCGCCACCATCGGCACCCGCGTGCGCGGATGCACTCGCGCCACGCTCCGAAAGAAGACACCGTCCCGCGCCATCGCGAAATAAACCCGCGGCGCGGTCAGCATCGATTGCGCGAGGAATCCGAAAGCCGAAATCGCGATGCCGGCGGCGATCAACTGTCCGCCCCGCGCGCCTAACAAACCGCGCATGACCGAGGAGGCGGGCGTGCTGGTCGCGGCGAGGCCGCTGGCGCCCAGTTCCCGCAGGTAAACAAAATTCACCGAGAGATAGACCGCGATCACGCCCAGCACCCCGAGGATGAGGCCGCGCGGAAGCGTTTTGCGCGCGTCGCGCACTTCCCCGGCGAGAAAGCTCGTCGTTTGCCAGCCGCCGTAGGCGAAAATGACCGGCGTCATCGCCGCGCCAAATGCGACCACGAGATTCAGCGAAGCCGGCTGATCCAGCGCCGGACGCCACGCGATCCGCGACGTGGCGCCACGCCAGAAACTGACCGCCTCGAGGAGCGCGATCGCCCCGATCGCCGTCAGGGTCAAGGTCGCTTGCAGTCGGCTGCCCGCGCGCACCCCGAGGCAGTTGATCGCCGTCAGCAATCCCAGCGCCGCCGCGGCGACGAACGCATCGGGCAACGGCCATTGCGTCAGCTCGAGGAAATAGCGCGCAAAAGTTACCGCGACCGCCGCCATTCCGCCGGTCTGGATAACGAGCAACAAGACCCAGCCGTAAAGGAAAGCCACCGCCGGATGCAGCGCCTCACGCAGATAAGCGTACTGCCCGCCGACCACCGGCAAACGCGCAGCCAGTTCCGCGTAAATGAATCCGCCGGCCAGCGCGATCAGCCCGCCCGCGATCCACGCCCCGAGAATGAGCGGCGCGGTGTGGACCCGCTGCGCGACGAGATAAGGATTGATGAAAATGCCCGCGCCGACGATCCCGCCGATCACCGCCGTCGTCGTGCCGAAAAGGCCGAGCTGGCGGGCGAGTTTCCCGTCTTCGTTAGGCGTCGAAGCGTGGCCTGCTCCCGAAGTCATGCCCTAACGAAGACGGGAATGCCGAATTCCGAATGACGAATTTCGAAGGAATGACCAAACCCGAATGACGAAGAGGAGCGGGTCGCGGGCTCCGTCATTCGTAATTGTTTCGTCATCCAACATTCGGAATTCGTCATTTCCCCGTCTCATCCCACCATTTGGAAAGCCGCGCCGTCGGCACCGAGGGCATCGAGTACTCCGTGGTGGAATAGTGCGAGGTCGAATTAAAGAGCGTGAGCCGGGCGTGCGCCGCATCCTTGAAATCGACGATGTTCAGCGCTGCCGGGCTTTGATCGAGATTGTCCCGATACCGGCGCGGATCGAACCCGAGGAGGGAGCTCAGGAGCAGCCGGATCGTCGCCTTATGCGAAACGATGATCGCGCACTCCCCGGGATGTGCCCTGACGATCTCCACCAGCACCGGCAGGGCGCGCGCCGTCACCGCCAGGCCGCTCTCGCCGCCCGCCGGCGCGAAGGTGTAGGGATCTTCGTTCCAGGCCGCGGCTTCCTCGGGATATTTCTGCTCCACTTCGCGCCGCGTCATTTGCTCCCAACAGCCGTGCGAGATCTCGCGCAGGCCGTCGCGCCTGACGACCGGGAGGCCGTGGGGCTGGGCGATGATGCTCGCCGTCTCCACCGTCCGGCCCAGCGGGGAGGCATAGACCGCCGCGACCTTTTCGGCGCGCAACCGTT
>DATMNS010000017.1:0-19167 GCA_035568735.1 Chthoniobacterales bacterium
CCAATGTCGTCATCGGACGCGATGACGTGATCAATGCCAAACATAGCACTGACGACACGCTGCTCGCGTTAGACCGAAAAACCGCCACGACGTTGCCGGTTCGCAACTTGTTACCGATCTCAACCCTGGATTCGCCGCTGCCACTGAAGGTCGCGGTCACGCGCAACGGGAGCAAGACGATCGAAACTAACCAACCCCAGGTCAAAGGAGGCGCTCCAAGTCTGCCCGGCTTATTTTACAAAGGCCCGGCGGTGGATGTCCCGGCTTCCCGGTTCGTCTTTGGCGACGACATCGGGACCTCCGCGACGCCCAGCCCTAACGACGCCACGGTCAGCCAACCGATGACCGACACGCCTGGCTCCCACCTGGTCCTGGCCGGCGGGAACGGCGGCACCGTGAATGTCACGAGCAACGGAATCGTAGCGGTTAATTCGACAATCAAAGTTTCCGCTAGCGCGCTGCCTGGGCGGGCCAGTAACTCCGGCGGGAGCGGCGCCACTACTCAGCCAGTGGGCCTGGCGCCTGGAAACTAGAGATGAGCGAGAACAGCTCGAACGAACCGAAAACCGAGCACGCCGAGATGATCCCGGCGGCGGCCAGCGAGCTGAACAATCTTCTCCAGATCATCGCCGGCACGGCGGCGATGCTGGAAAATATCTGGGACGGAACGCCGGGATCGGAAAAGTATTTCGAAATGCTCCGCCTGAGCGTGGACCGGGCGGCCAAAGTGACGGCCCAGCTCGTGAAACAAGTCGGCGGAACGAGCAAGAAAGTCTTGCTCAGTCCTGATCTGGCCACCTTCGCCAAAGGAATGCCGCTCTCCCGAACGGCGTGCGGAAAAACGCGTTCCATCATGGTGGTCGATGACGAGCCGATGGCGCTCCTCCTCGCCAAACAAGTCCTCGAGCAAGCCGGCTTCGACGTGGTCACGGCGCAATCCGGCTTTGAAGCCCTCGATCTTTATCGCAAGCACCTCGGCCGGTTCGACCTCATTCTGCTCGACCTCTCGATGCCGATCATGGACGGCGAAGAGACCTTCAATCGGCTTTGTGCGATCGACTCGCAGGTGGTCGTCCTCCTGAACACCGGGTTTATCGAAAAACATCGCCTCGATCGAATGGTGGCCGCTGGTCTCGCGGGCTTTCTCCGCCGACCGTACCAGCCGAGCGAAGTCATCGAGCAAATTCAGTCTGTTCTCGAGAGCGTGAAGAGATCGCGCAGCAACGCTTCGCCCGACGCCGTTGCAGCTTCCTCCTAGAGATCCCATCATGACTAGTCTGAGTCCCATGGCCTTCGACGGGCTGGCGAAGAACCGGCTCTTCGAAGGCATCGAGCCAGACCTGCTCGGCCAGATCGCGCCCGACGTTCAGGTCATGCAGCTCGACGCAGGTGCGGTCGTTTTTCGCGAAGGAGATCGCGGCGATTTCCTCTATTTGGTCGGTCAGGGCTCGATCAAGATCTCCAAGTCCGGTCGGGGCGGCGAACAGGAGACCCTGGGCTTTATTCAGCCGGGAAATTTCTTTGGCGAAATGGCGCTGCTCGATGGCCAGCCACGATCGGCGATGGCGACCGCGGTGGAATCCACCCTCCTCGGAACAGTCAATGAGCCGACCTTCCAGCATATTCTGGAGCTCGCACCCAGCCGCCTGCACATGAATTTCCTGCGCTCGGTCACCGAGCGCTTGCGCAGCGTCAACTCGCATTTCATCAGCGAGGTCATGCGTTCGGAGCGACTCAGTCTTGTCGGGTCGATGGCCAACAGCATTATCCACGACCTCAAGAATCCCATCTGCATCATCCGGGGCTGTTGCGATTTGATCGCGGACCATTCCACCAACCCGCGTCAACTTGAATTGACCAAGATGATGGACAACGCGGTCGACGGGATGCTCGCCATGACGCAGGAACTGCTCGACTATGCGCGCGGCCACACCGACCTGAAATGCGAGGAAGTTTCGATCGGGCGTTTGCTCGATGAGTTGAACACGCAGGCCCTCGGACTCCTCGCCGGGAAGAACGTTCTGCTCGTTAGGGACATCCGCTACAAGAAGGGCATCCGCGTCGATTTAGTGCGCTTCATTCGCGTCCTTTGCAACCTGATCAAGAACGCCTGGGAAGCGATGCCGAACGGCGGCATCCTCACTTTGAGCACGGAGCTCGTGGAGGAGCAGGTGGTCATCCGCATCGCCGACACCGGCATTGGAATTCCCGCCGAGATTCTGTCCCGGGTTTTCGAGCCTTTCGTCACCCACGGAAAATCGCACGGCACCGGCCTGGGAATGGCGATCGCCAAGTCGATTGTGAGCGCGCACGAGGGAGAAATCTCCATCGCGAGCGTGCTCGGCAAAGGCACCACCGCCGAGATCCGGCTCCCTCTGGCAACCGACCAGGAATAAGGATTCATCGCCGGCCGGCGCGATGAGATCGCCCGCGCATTTGCCAAACCCCCGTCCGCACCCGCAGGATAAACAACGGATGGATCTGGCTGACTATCTCCGGGCTTCGCGCCGTGCCCTCATCTTTACCGGCGCCGGAATATCGACCGGTAGCGGGATTGCCGATTTTCGGGGACCGCAAGGTGTCTGGACCCGGCGCCAGCCGGTCTACTACCAGGATTTCATGACCTCGGAAGCAGCCCGCCTCGAGCATTGGGATTACAAACTGGAAGCGTGGGAGGCTTTTCGCCAGGCTCAACCTAACGAGACTCATCGAGCAATCGTCAGGCTGGAGCAGGCGGGCAAGCTGCTTTTGGTGGTAACGCAAAATATCGATGGTCTGCACGGGCTCGCGGGCACCGCGCCGGGGCAGCTGGTGGAACTTCACGGCACCAACTCTCTGGTCGAATGCCAGAGCTGCAAGCGGCGCAGCGATCCGCAACCGCACTTTGATTTTTTCCGCACGCGTCGCCAACCGCCGCTCTGCAGCTGTGGCGGATTCCTGAAACCAGCAACGATCAGTTTCGGCCAGAGCCTCGATCCCGCCGAACTCGAGCGGGCACGCGCGGGCGCGCTGGAAGCCGATCTCGTCGTCGCCCTCGGCTCGACGCTTTCGGTTTATCCGGCGGCGGCCTTTCCGCTCATGATCGCGCGGCGCGGCGCGCCGTATGTGATCGTCAATCGCGGCGCGACCGAGCACGATGATGAATCCTGCGTCGCACTGCGCCTCGAAGGCGAAGTGAGCGAGATTTTTCCGGCAGCGGTGGAAGCCGCGTTGTCGTCCCGCGCCGATTGAAGGCGCCGAACGGATAAGGCGCCGATTTCGGAAGAGCATGCCGCCGCGCTAACTTGGCGGGAGGTGCTTCCGCCTGTCCGGGACGCGCGGAAGCGAGTCCCCCGAAGTCGCCTAACGAAATTGCTGGTGCTCCAGAATCTGCCGTTCAAACGCCAGCCGCTCGTCGGCGAGAACTTCCGCCGGGAACTTGGCGTGCGAACGATTCCAGCGGCCGACCCATTCCGCGGCGAGCAATTGATAGGAGCGAACAAACGGCGAACCCAGCGCCGCCGGCGTGAATGCGATCGTGGTCTCTTCCTTTGTGCCGGCCGGGCGGCCCTGGGCGACATAAAAGCCGGCCGCGAGGAGCGCGGCCCGCGCCGCCGTCGAGTGGGTGTAAGTGAAAAGCTCCGTCGCCCGTCCCGCGCAGGCGGCAAACAACCGCCGGAAGATCTCGATCGTCCATTGTTCGCGGTGCGTCTTGCTCGAGAACATGTCGTAGAAAATCAGGTCGGGCGGGGCGGGCGCGCCAGCCACGGTTTCGAGGAAATCACCCGCCACGAGCTGCCAGCTCAAGCCCGCGTGCTGTTTCGACTGCCACTGGCCGCGCCGGAGAATTCCCGCCGGGCCGCCGTGCCGGAGATAGGAAAATTTGTCGTCATGACGGAGCGCCAGTCGGAGCGAGTCGAGATCGTTTTCAAAGCTGACGATATGCATCGGGCGCACCGGCCCGAGCGCGGCCTGCTCTTCATAGCAACGAATCGCCGCCATCGAGTTGGCCGCCGCGCCCAGACCGACATCCCAGATCACAAGCGGGTTTGTCTTCGTTAGGCAAACGCGCTTTGCGAGCCCGGACTGCTCGACATAAAGACTGCACGCTTCCTCCATCGGCGGCGTGCGCAGGTGCATGATTTCGCCCGAAGAAACCTGCCGGATGCTGGCGAAACCCTCGTGCGCGATGTGCACCTCGTAGTTGCCTAACGAGAGGGATTTGCCGCGCGCCGGCCGCGGATGGCGCATCGGATTGGCGCGGTCGGATTCCTGGAGAACGGCGCGTTTTTCGCGGTAAAACTCGGCGAACCGGCCGGCCAGGATGCTCTCCCGGATGGCGCGCATCAACTGGTGATAAAAATGAATGTTGTGCTTCCCGAGAAGCTGCCAGCCGAGCGTCTCGCTCGTCTTCGTGAGGTGATGCAGGTAGGCGCGCGAGTAGCGCGCGCAGGTCGGGCACGCGCAGGCGGGATCGAGCTTTTCCTCGGAGAATTTATAAACCCCGCGACGCATCTGGAGAAAGCCGAGTGAAGTGAAGACGGCGCCGCGCTGGGCGAGCTGCGTCGGCATGATGCAATCGAACATATCGACCCCGCGATGGACCGCTTCGAGGATGTCGAGCGGCGTGCCGACTCCCATCAGATAGCGCGGCTTGTCGGCCGGCAGAAGTTGCGCGGTGAACTCGCAGAGGTCTTCCCGCTCGCTCCTGCTCTCCCCGACCGCGAGCCCGCCGATAGCGAATCCATCAAAAGGCAGTTCGCCTAACGCCCCCGCACTCTCCCGCCGCAATTCCGGAAAGAGTGCGCCCTGCACAATCCCAAAGATCGATTGCGGCGAATCGCCGCGCGCCGCGAGACTGCGCCCTGCCCAACGATGCGTCATCTCGACCGCCGCGCGCGCGGTCGCTTCATCCGCATTCGAGGCGATGCATTGGTCGAGGGCCATCATGATGTCGCTCCCGATCGCCTTCTGCGTCTCGACGCTCAGCTCCGGACTGAGAAGAATTGTTTGCCCGTCGAGATAACTTTGAAAGACCGCACCCGCTTCGCTCATCGCGCGCGAATGCGGCAGCGAGAAAATTTGGAATCCGCCCGAATCAGTCAGGACCGCCCGATCCCAGCTCATGAAACCGTGAATCCCGCCGGTCCGGCGAAAAACTTCCGCCCCCGGTCGGAGCAAGAGATGATAGGTGTTCGCGAGCAGAATCTGGGTGCCTGCTTCTTCGAGGGTGCGAGTCAGTTGGGCCTTCACCGTCGCCTGGGTCCCGACCGGCATGAAGAGCGGCGTCTGCACTTCGTTATGCAAAGTGCGAAAGGTCGCGGCGCGAGCGCGCGAGTCCTTCGCCAGAGCGTCGAGCCGAAAACCCAAACGGGAAGGAGTCATGGAAAGTGCGCGGATGCGGCCTGCGCCCTCTCGCCTGCTCTAGAGACTGGCGCGCACCGCGGCGAGTTGATTCGCCGACCCGAGCTTCCCGTTTTTGTGTGCGATGAAGTTGGCGTATTCCTCGACGAAAATTTTGCCGGGCGGCCGGAAATCGAATTGCTCGGGATGATCGCGGAAGAATTCACGATGGACGCGGGTCCAGACAAGCCGTCCGTCGGTGTCGATGTTGACCTTGGTGACGCCGAGCCTGGCCGCGGGCAGGTATTCGTTTTCGTTCACCCCGCGCGCGGAGGGATCGAGCTGGCCGCCAGCGGCGTTGATCCGCTCGACTTCTTCGATCGGAACGCTCGAGCTGCCGTGCATCACGATCGGCGTGCCGGGAATGCGCTTCTGGATTTCCTCGATGACGTTGAAGTGCAGGCCCTGTTTGCCCTTGAATTTGTAGGCGCCATGGCTCGTGCCGATGGCGGCAGCAAGTGAATCGCAACCGGTCTGCCTAACGAATTCAACCGCTTCTTCCGGATTCGTGAGGGAGGCGTGTCCTTCGTCGACCTTAATGTCTTCCTCCACCCCGCCCAGTTGGCCAAGTTCCGCCTCGACGCTGATGCCTTTCGGATGCGCACGATCCACGACGCGTTTGGTGATCGCGACGTTCTCCGCAAACGGCTCGTGGCTGGCGTCGATCATCACCGAGCTGTAAAAGCCAGAGTCGATGCAGTCGTAGCAGGTTTCCTCATCGCCGTGATCGAGGTGGACGGCAAAGATCGCGTCCGGGAACATTTGTTCGGCGGTGCGGATCAACGCCTCGAGCATTCTCTTGTCGGCGTACTTCCGCGCGCCTTTCGAGAGCTGGATGATAAACGGCGCCTGGCTTTGCATGTTGCCGCGGAACAGGCCGAGGATCTGCTCCATGTTGTTCACGTTATAGGCGCCGACGGCGAATTTCCCGTAGGCGACTTTGTAGAGCTGCTTGGTGGTTACGATCATGGCTGAATGGTTGATTGCTGATTAGGGCGTCGCCAACCTTATGGCGCTCTCGGCAGTTTCCCAATCAGAAATCAATCCTTCTCAGGGGGATCCGCAATCAGCAATGCACTCATGCTTCGTTTTCCACCACGGGGAGCAGGACCTTGACCGAAGTCCCGTGCGGATCGGAGGTGATGTCCACGCGGCCGTTGTGGTCGAAGACAGTGCGCTTTACGATCGGTAGGCCGAGGCCCATGCCGCGCGCCTTGGTCGTGCAGAAGGGCGAGAAAATCTTGTCTTTCAGGTCGGCTGTGATGCCCGTGCCGTTGTCGCGCACGGTCACCACCACTCCGCTGGTGTGGTCTCCCTCGCGGACCGGCTGCGCGGAAAGAGTGATCTTCGCCTTCGTCTGGCCGTGGGTGGCTTCGGCCGCGTTCGCAACCAAGTGGGCGAAAACTTCGGTCAGCGCGGTTTCGTCGCCCAGGATTCGGGGCAGATCGTCCGGAAAGGTCGTCTCCAGCGAGAAACCGTTGCGTGCGGAGCGCGCCCGCACCAGCTCGACCGCTTTTTTCATCGGCGCGCGCAGGTCGATCGACTTGAAATTCAGTTCGGGCGGGTGCGCGAAATTGTTGATCTGCGT
Source organism: Chthoniobacterales bacterium (assembly GCA_035568735.1). Classification (GTDB taxonomy): domain Bacteria; phylum Verrucomicrobiota; class Verrucomicrobiia; order Chthoniobacterales; family UBA10450; genus Palsa-1392. The sequence continues at coordinate 6,971 of DATMNS010000017.1, forward strand.
GATGATGAGGTCGAGGCGATCGATTTCCTGGACCACGATCTCGTTGAAATCGCGCCGAAAATCCGCGTCGTCGAAGCGCTCGGGCAGCAGTTGCGCAAAGGTCTTGATCGCGACGAGTGGATTGCGCACTTCATGCGACATGCTCGCCGCGAGATCGGTCCAAAAAGCGGCGCGATCCATGAGCTCCTGTCTTTGACGGAGCGATTCTTCCGGCGTCCGGTCCTGGATGACGGCCACCGCGCCTAACGGCTTTCGGGCGTGAATGAGCCGGCGGGTTTGGACGGAGAGCGAGCGCCGGTTGCGGGGATCGATCCAATGCTTGGGTGGAAGCGGGACCGTGCTCTCGAGCGTCTCACGCAAAAGGGAGGCGATGTGGCTGCCAACGTATTCGATGGGCTTGTTCAGCACGTCCCCTGCCGCCAGACCGAGGATCGATTCGGCGGACGGGTTGAACCAGCGGATGATCGCATCCTCATCGCTCGCGATGATTCCCGGCGGAATCGCGGCCAGGAGCGTTTCAGCGAGCGTTTTTTGGAGGGTGACCTCTTCGTTGAGGAGCGCATTTTCCAGCACGGTGGAGGCATGATCGCCGAGGATCATGAGGGCCTCGAGGCTCTGGTCATCGAACGGCTGACCGGTCAGCCGGTGACCGAAAAAGAGCCAGCCGCTGACCCGTCCGCGCGCCTGCAACGGGACAATCACTTCGGCACCGACGCTGTCGAGCGCGCGGCGGAGCAGCTCGCGCTGCGCGTGATCGGGGGTCTGCGCGAGATAGGCACGGCATATGAGGTGGGCGTGCAGCTCAAACCACCGCACCAGAGGATCGCGCTCGCTATATTCGAGCTCATGGCTCTCCGGCAAACAGCGCAGCCCGCCAATCAAGCGATATCTCTCGCCCACGGCGCGCCGGAAAAACAATCCGATGCGCGTCACCATGGCCGCATCGGCCAGGCCCTCGACCAGGCTGTTGACCAGCATCTCTGTATTTTCGAAGCGACGGAAGACCCGCGGGAAACGCAAAATCGAGAGCGGCGGCCCGCTAAATTCCGGCGCGGGCTCGAGGGCGCGGCTATTGGAAATCGCAGGCATGCGCGGAGCTTCAGCGCGGAATGCTCGGTTGTCTTCCAGAACGCGCAGGTGATCGAGGGCTCGGCCGACGAGGGCTTGGAAATCCCGGCGTTTCAAATCCACCTCTTGGACGGCATAAATGCCGGCCTGCTCCGCCTCGCGCAAGGGGTCCGAACGCAACATCCCGAAGCCGATCATCAGCACATTCGGCCATCCCACCTGCACCTGCGCGAGCAGATCGCGGCTCTCCCGGGCACGCAGATCGAGCAGGAGCAGAGCAGGGCTGTTTTGCTGGAGCACGGAGTCGAGCCGGTCGGCCTGATCCACATGGCGGAACGGCGTGAGGCCGCGGAGAAAGGCGCGTGTTCGCCTAACGAAATTAAGATCCTGCGTGTAGAGGATGCACGCGGCGGATAAAATCATGCCGCGGCCACTTCCTCCTGAAAGCGAACCAGGGGGAGGAGAATGTGAAAGCTCGTCCCGCGGGCGAGTTCGCTCTCGACCTCTATCTGGCCGCCGTGTTCCTGCACGATGCCGTGCACAACCGAGAGGCCGAGACCGGTTCCGTGGTCTTTCGTCGTAAAAAAGGGATCGAAAACGTGCGCCACATCCTCGGGTTTGATCCCTCCGCCATCGTCGGCAATCGTGATGCGCAGAATCTCCTGCACGTCGCCGGAGTCGCCGGGCAGCGCGGCCGGCCAGGTCTCGGGGGAACCTATCTCGGTCGCCACCGTAAGGGATCCTCCTGATTTCATCGCGTCGAGGGCGTTGAGAAAAAAGTTAAGGAAAACCTGCTCAATCTGGTCCGCATCAGCGCGGATTGTATCCACTTCTGCCTGCCAGGAACGAGTTAATTTAACATCTTTTTGATAAAGGCGGTGACCAACGAGAAGGAGCGCTTTTTCCAGAACTTCGTGGACGTGCATCGGCTTGAGCAATGGTTTCGCCGGCCGGGCGAAACGGAGCAGTTGATTGACTAACGAGTCGATCCGGTCCACCTCGTGCCCGATGAGCGAGAAGAAAGTCTCCCGGAAATCGGAGTCCTGATAACGCTCGGGCAGAAGCTGGGCAAAGGTCTTGATTGAGACGAGCGGATTCTTGATCTCGTGCGCCATACCGGCGGAAAGCGTGCCCAGGCTGGCGAGACGATCGCTGCGACGGATTTGCTGTTCGAGCCGCTTCAGCATTGAAATATCGGTGAGAACCATCAGGGCCCCCAGAGGCTCGTTATCCTGCCCATGGAAAATCGAACTGCTGGCCCGCAAAATCGTGTTCTTGTCGCCCCTGCGCAGGACGATTTCGCGATCCTGCTGGCGCTCGCCGCAGCTGAGCGTCTCCGTCAAAATGTCCCGCAACGCGTCCGGCAAATTGCTGATCTTGCGCGCGATAAGCTCGGAGGCCGGGAGTCCGGTAATCTGCTCCACCTCCTGATTGAAGACAGTGATCAGCCCGTTTTGATCGGCCGCCACCACTCCGGTCGTGAGGTTTTGCAAAAGCGTCTCATTGTATATTTTTGCATTCTGGACTTCGGTAAAGAGCTGCGCGTTCTCGATCGCGACCGCCAGCTGTCCGCAAAGGACGCGGAGCGCGTCCTGCTCGACTTTGCCGTAAATAAGACCCGAGCGGCGCGCGCCCAGGAGCATGACGCCGGCGAGATTTTCGCGGGAGAAAATTCCCATCGCGACGGCGATTTGCAGGGAATTCATTTGTCGTTTCACGCGTTCCAGCTCGACGGTGGAAGGCACACGGTGGAGTTCGTCGACGACGATCGGTTCCTGTGTCCGTTCAAGATGGGCAATGATGGCTTGATCACGATGGAGTTCCACCCGCGTCGTCCGCGAACCCGCCTGCACCGCGGGGTATCGCTGAGCGTAAAAATCCGGCTCCGGAAGGAGAATGAAGACTCGCTCGGTATCGACCGCCTGCCCGATCGTTAGGCCGAAGCGTTCGAGCAGATCACCGAGCGTCGTGACCGAACGGAGGATCGCGGTCGCCTGATTCATCGTCGCTTGAAAATCAAGCCGCCGCGTTCCGACGAAGAGGCGCTCGGCTAACGAACGTGAAACTCCCCGCGCCGGCGCCATCGCAAAGGCAACCACGACGGATGCGATCACGTGCGCGAGGGTGAGACCATCGGAGCCCAGCAACGGAACGAAAACGGAATAGCACAGCCAAAAAATCAAGGCATAGAGCGCGATGAGATAAACCGCCAGGACGCCGTAGGAGATCGCGCGCCGCATGAAAAAGCCGACTTCCAGGATTTTTCGCGTGGCGATGCCATAGGCCATCACGAAACTGAGGCCAATCATGCGAAAGGGCGCGAACCAGAGAGCGCGCGAGGGCCCAAGAAAATAATCCAGAACAAACGAAAGCAGTAACCCGGAAACGACGGCCGCTATTGCCCCGATGAAAATGAAGGAGAGCTCGACCCGTTCAGCCCCCTTCGAATTTCGAATGTCGTGCCAATAGCTGATGATGAGCGCACTGAAAGCGGCGATGATGTAGATCGAATAAAGCCAAACAGCCGGCCCATACTCGGGACGCGGTGGAACATGTGCTTCCTCCGATAGGACTGCGCCTTTCAGGAAAGCCGCCGTCTGACAGAGGATGACGACCAGGATCGTGAGGAAAAGCCACGCCTTCGAATGCGCCAGGAGTCCTTTCCAACGGAGCTGCCGTTGCCGGATGGAGAGACGCAAAAAATTAAGAATCGCGAGATAGACGGCCCCGGCAGCCGAAGCCTGCCGAATGGCAAACTCAGCGGCCTGGGGGGTTGTAGCCCCAAAGGCGAGGAGAAGGCTGCCCAGCCAGGCAACAACCGCGAGGGAAAGAAGCAAAAAGCACTGATTCGCGAGGCGGCGTCGATTAGCCTGAAAGACCGCCAGCCCCAGCGAAAACTGGAGGAGCATGGCCGCCGAAGTGGAAACGGAGGCGCCCGTCATCTTGCCATACTCCCAGGGAATAACATGACACTCGCTGATTGACGTGCCCGAGACGGGCGATCAAGTCGCACGCACTCTTTCCACCACCATGCTACTATTACCGCCGCCCATACCACGCACATTGATTAAAGCGCATTTCAGTAGCGCTTTTCGGGCCTTTCCTGAGACAAAATCCCACTCGCAGCCCGGCAGGGGGAATTCGTGATTAGCAGTTGGGGGAATCGTGTTGTGCTGAAAGGCGAGGGCACAGGAAATCAGCTGCATCGGTCCGGCGGCCGCCAACGGATTACCGGTTACCCCCTTGATAGAACTCACCGGCACCTGATGCCCTTCCGGTAAAAATACGCGGCGGATCACCTTCACCTCAGCCGCATCGAGCACCGGGTGTCCGGGCCCGTAGGAACAGATGTAATCAATCTCCCGCACGCCGCGGCCGGCGTTTGCCAAGGCCAGGCGCATGGTCGCTTCGAGGCCATCGAAAGGATCGTCCGGGTCGCTGTCCATCTGCGCCGCGCAACCGGTTATTTCGAGATACATCCTGGCGCCCCGTGCCACGGCATGATCGAAGTCCTCGAGAATCACCACGCCGCAGCCTTCCGAGATCACGCCCGAATCGCTGCTCACATCGTAGGGTCGGCTCGCGCGGGTTGGTTCGGCGTTGGCGAACGAGCTCAAGCCGGCCGCGGTGAGACTCGCCATCGCCAGCGGCGTAACCGGCGCATCCGCTCCCCCGGCAATCGCGAGCTCGGCCTCTCCGGCCCCGATCATCGTCACCGCAGAAGCGACCGCTTCGATGCCGGAGTTACAGGCGGAGGAAATAGTCGAAGCCTGGGTTTCAACTCCAAGTTGTTGCGCGATCAGCAGCGCTGCGGCCTGCGGCTGGCAATTGCGCACTATCCCGGCATTGATCCGCTGCGCTCCGCGGGCTTGGAGCTCATGAAAGCCATTTTCGATCACGTCAAAGGCGCTCGAACTGACCCCAATGCAGACGGGTAACACCGTCGTTAGCTTGCCGACTTTCGGATCGAAATCCGCGTCCTTCAGAGCCATTTGGGTGGCCACGTAGGCAAATTGCGTGTGCCGGCCCATGCGCTGCGGTTTCCATTGCGGATTCATCGAGTCGAGGGGATTGAAATCCTTTACCTCGCCCGCAATCTGGCTCTTAAATCCGGTCGCATCGAAAAGGGTAATCGGGCCGATTCCGCTCTTGCCCGACACTAACGACCGCCAGAACTCCTTCAGGCCGGTGCCATTGGGGGCGATGACCCCCATCCCTGTGACAACTACTCGGTTTCGCTTTGCCATCCGTCCCCCAATCGCCTCCCGCCAGCGTTAAGCAATTCGTTTCGCATGGCCATCAGATTCTATCGATTGGCAGCGTTTGTCGATAAAGTTCAGGTTATTCACAATTTCGCTCTTGCCTTTCGCCACGAATTACAGAAGCATCGCCCTCGAAGTGAATCCATTTTGGATCATTTGCAGATTTTCCCGGCGAAAGGCACGTCCCTAGCTTCTAGCGATGGGGAGCAATGATAGCCAACGCTGATCTCCCGCAAGTCCTCGTCATCGATGACGAAATGGGTCCGCGCGAAAGTTTGCGGATGCTGTTGAAGCCCAGCTATCAGGTCCACACCGCCGATTCAGTCGAGCGCGGGCTGCAACTCTTGAGCGAGAAAAAGCCCGACGCCATCGTGATGGACATCCGGATGCCAGGCGTGACGGGCATCGAGGGACTGCGCCGCATCCGTCAGATCGATCCCCATCTTTCCGTCATCATGCTGACCGGATTCGGCGCGCTCGAGACTGCCAAGGAAGCGCTCCGCCTCGGCGCGAACGATTATATCAGCAAGCCATTTGACGCGCGCGAAATGCGGGAAGTGATCAACCGCAACGTCGAGCGCACCCGGCTGCACCGCACGAGCGAAAGTGCGGCCAGCGAAATCAAGGAACTCAACAATCGGCTTCTCCAGGAACTCGCGCAGAAGGAACGCCTGGCTTCTCTCGGCCAGGCTTCCGCTGAATTTGTCCACGACATCGGAAATCCCCTAACGATTGTCTGGGGCTACGTGCAGCTTCTCGCCAAGAAACTCGAAGAGTCCGAAAACGGGGATAGCCCGAATGGCGTCAGCTCCAACAAGGAGCTGGAGATCATCGAACAAAACGTCCGGCTCTGCCGCGATCTGCTCACCATGTGGCAGAGCTACGGCAGCGTGGAGGCCGCACCGCACAAGCTCATTTCCATTTCGAATATTGTGCGCGAGGTGGTCGCCAGCGTCGGCGCCATGGCCAAGGAAGCGGCGGTCGAGCTGAAGTGCGAGGTGACCGAAAACCCTTGCTCCCTCACGGGCGACGCCGTGCAGATCACGCGCGCGATTCAGAACGTGATCATCAACGCCATCCAGGCCTGTCCCGCGAGCAAGGGCTCCGTCGCTATGAGTTGCATTCGGAAGGATTTTTACGTCGACGTCTGCGTTGCCGATAACGGTCACGGCATTAGTTCGGAGCAGATCTCGAAAATTTTCGATCCCTATTTCACGACCAAGCAGGGCAAGAGCGGCACCGGCCTCGGGCTCTACATCACCAAGAAAGTCGTTGAAGACCACAACGGTTCGATCAAGGTCGACAGCACCCCCCAGGTCGGAACGACGATCACCATTCGGTTGCCGTTGCTCAATAATTAGAAGTCCCTCAAGCGCTCCTCTCCGGCGCGCACGACAGTCCGTTTCCTTGGCGGCATTAAACATTGCCACCAGCCTCTCTTCTGTTTTCTTCAGGCGTGCCGGACAGCAATTATCGCATTGCACCCATTTTTTTGATCCGAATGGCGGGCGTGCCGTTCGAGACGCTCGAGAAACTCGCCACGACGGAGACCGCCCAGGCCGCCCGCGAACTGCTCGCGCGCCAGGAGGATTTTTCGCGGGCCAAATCAGACGTCGAAGAGTTTCTGGCCGCCTATCGACGTGATCTGCCAAAGGGACAATTTCGCTTCTGGCGCAAGGCGATCCGCTCCGGTGTCATGCCGCCGGCCGCGGATCCGCCCTCGAGTGTTTTTGCGCGCTGCTGGCAAAGCGCGGAGGCGGTGGCGACGGCGGAAGCAGTCCTCAATGACACCCTCGTCCGCGAGCTGGCTGGCGCTCGCGCGTCGCTTTTTGCCGCGGCACGCCGCTACCTCCCCTCCTATCTCGTCTTCGCGGCTCAAGGAGTGCGGGAACGCGTGGTCAGGCAGCTCGCTTCCGCCGCGATCGCGCTTCCGCCCCGCAACAAACAAGCCCGGGCCGACGAACGCCACCTCGTTCTCTACCTCCAGCGGGTCGCGGGCAAGAACGATTCCTTGAGCGAGTTCGGCCCGGAAGGTTGGGGCACGATTGCATCTGGAGATGCACTCTTAAGACTCGATCCACGGGCGGGCATCGCGCGCCGCGAGACGTTTCTGGAACGTTGGACCGCGCACGGCGCCGCGGCCGCGATCAATTCCGATCCGCAAACCAGAGCCGAACTTACACCCCGGCTCCACCCGGATGGTCGCATCGAACAAAACCACTTTATCCACACCGCGACCGGCGAAATCGCGCCGCTCGATCCCGAGACCCTCGCGCTCCTCGCCCGCTGCGATGGGACGACCCCGGCGCACTCGTTAGGCACAACACTGGCCACGCTCGAAGAACTCGCCCGGCAAAACCTGATCCGCTGGGAAATGGAAGTGCCCGCGCTCGAGCCGCACGCGTTCGACATCCTGGTCGCCGATGTCACCGGCTGGCGTGATGGCCCTGTCCGCGCGCGCTGGCTCGATGAGCTTCAACCCCTCGCCGCCCTGCCCGAAAAGTTCGCCCGCACCACCGAGCCGCTCTCCCGTCTCGCGCTGATCGGCGAGGCGACCGAGCGCCTCGAAAAACTCGGCGCGCACAAAGCCGCCTCGCGCTTCCTATATGCCGCGAGCAATCCCATCGGCGAAGAATGTTTTCGAGAATGCAATTTTTCAATCAGCGAAGATCTGATCAATCAAGTCGCGCACGAGGCCGCACCCTGGATCGATCTCTGGCGCGATAATTACGCCTTCGTCGCGCGCCGGGTGGCCGCTGGTTTGCGCGGGCTGCTGGAAAAGGCGCCGTTGCAGAATGGCGCGCTCCCGCTGCCTGTCTTCCTCCAGCATTGCGCGAACCTGAAAATGCCTCTGACCGGCCCGGGAACGATCGCTTTTGCCCACCTCGCCTTTCAGGAGGTGAAGGAGGCCTTCCGCGCCATGATGCGCGCGCGGGCCGATGCGCCGGAGTGCGAACTGACGGCGGATGACTGCCAATTCGTTAGGCGAAATTTTCCCGGCGAAAGTTTTGACGCCTTTACCTACCCGTCAGCCGATCTGCAATTGGCTGCGGCCTCGCGCGCAGCCGTTGCGCGCGGCGACTACCAATGGATTCTGGCGGAACTCCATCCGCCTCCCGCCCTCCTCCATCATGGGTTCTATTGGTCGTGTCCGGACAAAGCCGCCTTATCCGACGCCTTGGAAAAGACTCTCTTCGGCCAGCCGAATCTCCATTACGGCTACTTCGCGACCGATTTCACCGCGGCGACCGCCGTGCGTTTCGACGCGCTCCCGCGCCGGACGAAGTTTGTCGCTTCGCAGCGTTCCGCGGGAAACTGGCAGAGCTATCGTCCGGCCGAGACGGAAGTGTTCATCGATGAAAAAAACGGCGACGTCGGGGTGCGGACGAGAGACACCCGGGAATATCTCGGTTCTTTTGCCCGCAGCTGGGTCATTCCACTCGGTTTTCATCCCTTCAATTTTTCGTTAGGCGCAAACACCCCGCGCCTGCGTTGCGGGAAGGTCGTGGTGCAGCGCCGCTCCTGGACGGTGACGCTCGCGGAACTCGGCCACGGGGATTTCACCGGCGTTTCGCGCGGCCTGGTCGCGGCCTGCGAACGCCTGCGAGCGATGCGGCAACTGCCGCGCTACGTTTACATCCGGCCCGCCGAGCAGGTCCTCCGCCGGAGCGGCGCCGAAGGACGCGACAAGGACACAAAGCCGGTTTTCATTGATCTCGAGAGCTACCTTTTCCTCGAAATTCTCCACCGCTGGCTGGTCAAGGCCGGCGAACTCGAAGTCACCGAAATGTTGCCCGCGCCCGATCAACTTCTCTGGCAGGAACCGGACGGCCGGCGCGTCTTTGAGCTGCGCACGCAGATTATTCCGCGATGAAAGTGGTCGCCATCGCCAATCAAAAAGGCGGCGTCGGCAAGACCACCACGGCGGTCAATCTCTCCGCCGCGCTCGCCGCGCAGCAGACCCGGGTGCTCCTGATCGACCTCGATCCACAGGGCAACGCGACCAGTTCTTTCGGACTGCAGGGACTCGAAGGTCAAAGCCTTTACGGCGCGTTGTTAGGCGACAATCCGGTGACGGAAAAGGTCCTGCCCACCCGGCTGGAGAATCTTTTTATCATTCCGGCGGACCTTGACCTGGCCGGGGCGGAGATCGAGATCGCGCGGATGGACGATCACCTCAGCCGGCTCGCCCAGGCGCTCCAGCCGCTGCGCGCGGACGAGACCTTCGATTATGTCCTGCTCGATTGTCCACCGTCGTTAGGCATTCTCATGACCAATGCCCTGGCCGCCGCCGACGAGTTGCTCACACCCATCCAGTGCGAATATTTTGCGCTCGAAGGGCTGGTCAAAATCGTTCGGCTGATCGAGCAGATTCGTGCTTCCGGCGCGAACCGGGAACTCGAGCTGGGCGGCATCCTGATGACGATGTTCGACAGTCGCACCAGGCTCAGTGCGCAAGTGGTCGCGGACGTGCGCGCGCACTTTGGCGAACGCGTTTACGAGACGGTCGTCCCGCGGACCGTCCGGTTGAGCGAAGCGCCCAGCTTTGGAAAGTGCATTCTGGAATACGACGCGCACGGGAGCGGCGCGAAAGCCTATGGCGCGCTCGCCGCAGAGTTCCTGCGGCGGCACCCTGGCACCCTGTAGACGCGTCCTTCCGCGAAGCGCGAGCTCTGCTGGGACGTGAAGAACTGCCGTTTTTTCGCCGCAACGCCTTCCTCCGCGCTTCGCAGAGCGAAGCGTCGACAGCGCCTACTCGCCGGTCGCAGGTGTCGCTTGCGTTCGTTAGGGAAAAACTACTGCGCGGGGCTGGGGGACGGTTCCGCGGCGGCGGCGGCTTTCTTCTTCTTGTGCGCGTCCCGCTTGGCCATTTCTTCCGCCGTCAGAGGGCCCAGTTTAACGGTCCGCGCTTCGAGCGAGCCGTCCTCTTTTTTCCAGTACGAGCCACGCACTTCTTCGTCAGCCACGATGTCCGCCATCGCCGCGGCCACGCCCTGTTTCGTGATCGTGGATTGATCCGTGATCTTAATCACCCGGGTCGACTCCTTGCCGGCAAGCGAGAACGTCTTCGCGCCGGCGTCAACGGAGGCCACTTTGCCGTGATACGGGATCGGCCGGGGCTTTTTCGCCATCGCCGCCGCGCTCTCCGCCGGAGAAGCGGTTGGCGCGGGAGAGGCGGCTGCTTTCGTTTTCGCCGGGGCGCTGGCCGGTGCACAAAGGACGAGGGTCGCAATGCAGGTGCCGATAACTAACGAACTTTTTGTTTTCATGTTTTCTTTTTTTGTTGGTGTCTGACGAGGCAACATTGCCTGCGCTCCGTGGACGGCGATGCGCCATCCGTTATTCAGCCCGTTTATTACCATCCGGTTGTTTAGGCGATGCAAATCTTTGGCCCGCTTTCCCCCTTGCGGCCGACGCCGGCCGCGCTCTAGCCTCCCCCCATGTCCGGCGCCGAGTGTTACGCGCAGCTTCTCCCCGCGGCGAAGGTTCGCGAGCGTCCGCTTTTTCCTCTCCCGCCCAGTTTCACCGAGCTGGAGCTGCAGGCCCGCTGGTTCGCCGGCGATTTCGGAAAATCGTTCATCGGCACGGCGGGCCAAGAGATCGAGATCGTGCAGTTCGGCACCTGGAACCGTGAGACCGGGCCCGATTTTTCGGACGCGGCCGTCCGGATCGATCGCGGTGCAACCTCGCGCGGCACCATCGAGTTCGATCTCGCCGACCGGAATTGGGAGGTGCACGGCCACGCGACCAATCCGGCCTTTGATGAGACGGTGTTGCACGTCTTTGTGGAGGCGGGCGAGCGCACGTTCTTCAGTCGCACAACAGCGAATCGTAATGTCCCACAGCTGCGGGTCGATCCGACGACGTTGCCGTCCGCGTTTTCCACCAACCTGCCGCTGGCCCGCCCGGGACGCTGTCACGCGCCGCTCCGTGGCTTGCCGGAGGAAAAAATCGGCCGCATTCTCGACGCCGCGGCGCAGTTTCGCCTGCAACGCAAAACGCTTCGCTTGCAACGACTGAGCGAGCTGCACGGCGATGACGAGGCGCTCTTTCAAGAACTGGCCGGGACACTCGGCTACAAGGAAAACAAACTGCCGTTCACCCTCCTCGCCCAGCGCCTTTCCCGCCGAACCCTGCGCGCCCAGCCTGACGAAATCGAAGCAGTCCTTTTCGGCGTCGGCGGATTTCTCATGGCGCCCGACCTGGCCAAATTCGAACCCGGCACCCGCCAGTACCTGCGCGTCCTTTGGGACAAATGGTGGCCGCGTCGCGCCGCCTTCGCGCGGCTCATTCTCCCGCCGCGCACCTGGCGCCTGCGCGGGACGCGACCGCTTAATCACCCCCAGCGCCGCCTCGCCGCGCTCGCCGGCATCGTCGCCGCCTGGCCGCCGCTTGTCCGTTCGTTAGGCGAGAACGATCTCAGCGCGGCGCGAAAATTCTTTCTCGATCTTGCGCACCCTTACTGGAACTTCCATTACACGCTCACTTCCGAGCCGGCACCCGCCGAGATGGCCCTCGTCGGCGAAACGCGCATCACCGAGATTCTGGCGAACGTCATACTGCCTTTCCGCCAGCTGCGGGGCGGCGACGTCTGGCCAGATTACGCCCGGCTGCCGGCGCGCCTGACGAACCGGCGCCTCGAGACCGGCGCGGCGCGGCTGTTCGGCGACGACCCGCGTCGGCCGCGTTTTCTACGAACGGTCGCGCGGCAACAGGGATTGCTCCAGATCTACGAAGACTTTTGCTTGCAAGACGACTCCGACTGCGCGCAATGTCCCTTCCCCGAGCAGATGCAAAAATGGACGTGAGGCAAAATCCGAAAGTTCGGAACGGCTTCACTTTGATCGAGCTGCTCGTGGTCATCAC
>DATMNS010000018.1:0-7370 GCA_035568735.1 Chthoniobacterales bacterium
AGACCAACTGTTTCGGCGACACATCCATGTAATGAACCTTGGCCGGCTCCACTTCCAAAAAGTCGCCACGATAACGGACCGAAACCTTTTCGCCCGTGAAATGCCCCTTCGAATCCATCGGCGCATTCGCCTGCGCGACGATGAAATTCTCTTCGCGATCGCCGGTCAGGTAATCGACCTGGTCGGTGACGCGGCCTTTTTCGACTTTGCGGTAGGGCGTTTCGATGAAACCGAATTCGTTGATCCGCGCAAAGGTGCTCATCGAGCTGATGAGACCGATGTTCGGACCTTCCGGCATCTCGATTGGACAGATGCGACCGTAGTGCGACGGATGCACGTCGCGCACTTCGAACCCGGCGCGATCGCGGCTTAGACCGCCGGGCCCGAGAGCGGAGAGACGACGCTTATGCGTCAACTCGGCGAGCGGATTCGTCTGATCCATGAACTGCGAAAGCTGCGAACGGCCGAAAAAGTCGCGCACGACCGCGCTGAGCGCCTTCGGATTGATCAACTTCTGCGGCGTCATGCCGTCGATGTTCACGTCGAACAACGTCATGCGCTCTTTCACCAGCCGCTCCGTGCGGGCGAGACCGACGCGGCACTGATTGGCGAGCAATTCGCCGACCGTCCGGACGCGACGGCTGCCAAGATGATCGATATCATCCAGCGTGCCTTCGCCTCGGCGAAGATTGATCAGATATTTGATCGCGGCGATGAAATCCTTGTCGGTCAGGATGCGTTCGCCGAGATCGACGTCGATGCCGAGCTTTTGATTGAGCTTGTAGCGACCCACGCGGCCGAGATCGTATTTTTTCGGGTCGAAAAACAACCGCTTGAGCAGGGCGCGCGCGTTCGCCACCGTGGGTGGATCGCCGGGGCGCAACTTGCGATAAATGTCCTTGAGCGCCTCTTCCTGATCGTGCGCCGGATCTTTTCTCAGCGCCTTCACGACCGTGTCGTCGTGCGTGATATCGATCACTTTGACCGTTTTATGTCCGAGCGCCATGATCTGGCGCACAGCGGCGAGAGTGAGCGGTTCGAAAGCGCGCGCGACCGTCACTTCGCCATCGAGCACGTCGGCCGTGAGCACCTTGGTGGCGAGGCTTTCCTCATCGAGCTTCTCGCTCAGCTTGAGATCCTCGATGTTGTAAAAAAGTTTGATCACCTCTTCGTCCGTTCCGTAGCCCAGGGCGCGGAGGAAAGTGGTGGCGAGGAATTTCCGGCGACGTTTGCGGCGATCGAGATAGATGTAAAGCAGATCGCTGGTGTCGAATTGCACTTCGATCCAGGAGCCGCGATCCGGAATGATCCGGAAGCTGTAGAGCACCTTGCCGTTGAGGTGGATGCTCGACTCGAAAGCGATGCCCGGGGAGCGATGCAATTGCGAGACGACCACGCGTTCAGCGCCGTTGATCACGAACGTGCCCGACGGCGTCATGAGCGGGATTTCGCCCATGTAAACCTTTTCCTCCTTCGTCCCCTTTTCTTCCTTGAGCTGGAAAGTGACGTGTAACGGTGCGCTAAAGGTTTGCCCTTCGCGCTGCGCTTCGAGCGCGCTCAGTTTCGGTTCGCCGATTTCATACTGGCTGAAATCGAGCGTCGCTTTTTCGTCGTAGCTCTCGATCGGGAAAACTTCTTTGAACACCGTTTGCAGACCGGTGTTTTTCCGCTTGGTCGGCGGGACGTCTTTTTGCAAAAAATCAACGTATGAGTTGAGCTGGACCTCGATCAGGTTGGGTGGCTCGATCGCTTCTTTGATGGTCCCGAAGTGGATACGCTCTGTTGCAGTACGGTCTGACATATCTGGTGCACCAAATCTCCAATGATTTTAAAACCTGCAACGACCCTGGATGCAGGTCGCGAGGAGTCTGAGGGTTACGGGCTTGGCCGGAAATCGCGGGCGGAAAAAGTGGCAGCAAAACGGCGGTCTGTCAACGCGACCTCCACCGTTTTGTTGCCAATCTTGAGATATGCCTTCGAGAGCGGGTTAAAAATACGTCGGGCGACTCCTCGCCACAGAAAAAAGGGAGGAATAAGTAGCCACATCCTGCCGGGGAGCGCAAGCGCTTTTTGTCCCGCGCCGCGCGCCCCAGGGATGTAAACTATTTGATCTCGACCTTGGCGCCCGCCGCTTCGACCTTTTTCTTGATCTCTTCGGCTTCTTCCTTGGTCACGCCCTCCTTCATCGTCTTGGGCGCCCCCTCGACCAGAGCCTTGGCTTCCGCCAGTCCGAGTCCAGGGACCGCGGCGCGCACTTCCTTGATCACACCGATCTTGTTCGCGCCCATTTCCTTCAGGATCACGTCGAAAGTAGTCTTCTCTTCAGCCGCTGCCGCGGGAGCTCCGCCCCCACCGCCGCCAGCCGGCGCCGCCGCCATTGCTACGGGAGCCGCCGCGCTGACGCCCCATTTTTCTTCGAGTTGCTTCACCAATCCAGCAACCTCGAGAACGGTCAGTCCGCTGAGTTGCTCCACAATTGCGTTCATATCTGCCATTTTTGTTTCCTCCAATTGCCGCTCCCGAAAGCCCCCGGGAAATTACAGCCGATAGCCATCGGCTCGGACAGGTTGTTCTTGTTTGTTGTAGGGCAATTCGCCTGAGGCAAATTGCCGCGGCAGGCGACGCGCCTGCCCTACAAAAATTTGTTCGTTAGGCCGCGGCCTCCCGCCTCAGGCGGGCTTGCCCTCCTTCTCGGTTTTGGCATTCAACAGCCGCGCCAGGGCCGCGGCCGGTTCGTTCAAAATTCGGACCAGCTTCGTCGCCGGGGCCAGCAGCACGCCCAGCAACTGCGCCTGCAAAACGGCGCGCGATGGAAGATCCGCCAGCGATTCCACCTCCGCGGTCGAAAGCACATTCCTGTCGACCACGCCGATTTTGAGCGCGGCGATCTTAAACTCGGCCGCGAACGCTTTCAAAATCTTCGCCACTGGCGCGACATCCTGGTCGCCCGTGACCACGGCGGTCTGCCCGCTCAGTTGCTCCGCAACGTCCGGCAGTCCGCTCGCCGTCATCGCGCGCTTGAGAAAGCTGTTCTTGACCACGTGCACCTCAGCGCCGGTCGGCGCGAGACGATTCCGCAGCTCCCCGAAGTGATCGACGTTCATGTGCTGGTAGTCGGTCACAAGCAGGAACGGCGAACGATTCAGTTTCTCGGACAGGTCCGAAACGATGTTGGCTTTTTCAGGTCTCATGGTGCAAAAAAATCAGATTGTAAGGTAGGGTGAAGGATCGACATGCAGCCCGGGTGACATCGTCGCGGCGAGCGTCATACCCTCGACGAAACGGCCTTTGGCCGTCGCCGGGCGTGCCCGGACCACGGCCTCGATGATCGCGGTGCCGTTCTCAACCAACTGGTTTTCAGCGAAGGAAAATTTGCCGAGCGGCACCGCCACATTGCCGTTCTTGTCGAGCTTGAACTCGACTCGCCCGGCCTTCACCTCACCGACCGCTTTGGCCGTGTCTTCGGTCACCGTCCCGGTTTTCGGATTCGGCATCAGCCCGCGCGGGCCGAGCACTTTGCCGAGCTTGCGCACTTCCGACATCGCCGCCGGAGTCGCGATGGCGACATCGAAATCCTGAAAGCCTTCCTGGCATTTCTTGATCAAATCTTCATAGCCGACATGTTCCGCACCGGCGTTCTTCGCCGCCTGCGCCGCCGCGCCCTGGGCGAAAACGAGCACGCGCACCTGTTTGCCGCTGCCGTGCGGGAGCGGACACGTGCCACGCACCATCTGGTCCGACTGCTTCGGGTCGACCCCGAGCCGAAACGACATCGTGACCGTCTGGTCAAACTTGGTCGGCGGCAGTTTCTTTAACGTGCTGACCGCCTCGGAGAAACTGTAGGTCTTGTTGCGATCCACCTGCTCGGCGGCCGCGCGATAACGTTTGCTGCGATTTTTTTGCATGATGATTTCAGTGCCAGCGAGCCGGGTGGCTCTCCTGATTACTCGTCTGGAGCGAGGGACGAGGAAGTTAGCGGCATTTCATCGCTTGTCAAAACCGAAACCGTTTTGCTACAATCGCACCCGTGAAACGAAATCACTGGAGCATCCTTGCTTTAGTCATGCTCGCTTCCACGGGCGTCTTTTCCGCCGCGGCGCGGCCGATCGAGTTCAGCGAGGTCTCGCTCCTCGTCCGCGCGCACGAGAACGATGCCGACATCATGGAGCAAGTGCGCAGCCGAAAACTTCTTCATCCGCTCACCGCCCAGCAGGAAGACCTGCTGAAATCGCAGGGGGCGAACGATGCACTCCTGCGCAGCCTGCGCGATTCCAGATTCACCCTTTCATCCGCGCAGGCAAACGCCTTCACCGCCAAAGAACAGCTGGCCGCCCGGAACCGCCCGACTGCCTCTGACCAGCGGGGGGAGAACGATTCGTTAGGGGAAAACGTGCAAATCTTCGACGTTTCATACGGTCATCCGGTCAATCTTAGCCGTTGGGGTGGACCCGACCAGGAGATCGCCTTTAATTGTCGCCGCTTCGCTGGCGAAGACCTGATCGAGCCCGTCCTCACCGACAGCGGCCGCACTTACGTCGACACCGCCACCTACCTCGGTCAGGGCCGCCCCGATGACAGCACCACGATCTTCGACCGGCGCAACTACGTCTCCGTTATGGCCCACGAGTCCTCCCGCCCCATCTCCATCGACACGAACAATCCCGTCTCGATCAGGGGCGTGCCCTACTCACTCTACCCCGTCTACGAAACGCGGGGCGTCAGCCTTTATTACATCGGCAAATCTGGCGGCTCCGTGAGGCTCGCCGTCGTTCTTCCAAAGCTCTAATCCGCCCGAAACGCGATCGGTTCGCGTGCACTTCACTTCTTCGGGTTAATGCACGTGATCGTGGGCGGAATACAAGAAAGAAGAAAAGGCGCTGGAGGAAGCGAAGTATACCCGGCTTCGTTCTCGATAGCTTCGCGCTCATCGCCTGTTTCCGCGATGAAGCGGCGAGAACAAACTCGAAAATCTGCTGCACAAGGCAGCGACCTCGTCATCAGCGATCATGAATTGGCGATCGTTTCCGAGCACGTTGAAAGAATCTCAGGCCGCGAGCCAGCGCCTGTCCTACATCCTGACGACCGTGATCTCCGGCCGGCAATTGAAGCGCACCGGGAACATGTAGGTGCCGATGCCCACGTTGACATAGAGCGGGCCGCCTAACGAATCGTAACGTCCCTGTTGATAGGGACCCACGCCGTAGGGCAGCACGAGGGCGCCGTAGAACGGGATCCGCACCTGCCCGCCATGCGAATGACCAGCGAGGATCAAGTCGTAGCGCCGGCCGCCGAGGCGATCGGCCTGGAAAGGATAGTGAAGCAGCAAAACCCGCCGCGTCGCTTTCGCTTCGCCCAAGGCGAAGGCGCCACGCGCTCCCACGCCAATCAGTTCAAGATCGTGCTTCGGCAGAACGATACTGCGGTCTTCGAGCCAGGCGCCGCCGGTGGCGTGGAACGCTTTCTCGTACTCGCGAAAATCGGCCCGGCTGCCGTAATCCCAATTGCCGGGACAACCGTAAACCGGGTGCTCGATCTGGCGGATGAAGTCGAGCGCTGCGGGCGCGAAACGCACGTCTTCGATCAGATCGCCGTTGAAGCAGACAAACTCCGGTGCGAGCGCGTTGATCGTGTGCACGACTTTGGCCGCGTACTCGGCGTCCCCTTTGTAATGCCAGTCGCTGAACTGAACGAAACGGCAGGTCGGTTGGGGATGGTGATCGAAATGCGTCACGCGCAACCAGGTGGGTTCGACAAAACGGCCATCGAGGCCGGCTGCCGCCGGTATGGCGCAGAGTCCGAGCCCAAGGAATTGCCGCCGGCTGAGCCTTTTCCGCTTCAACCCTTTAACCCTTCACCCCATCCGGTTCGCATTCGTTAGTCCGGGAAGGTCAGCAGGCGCATGAGCGCCTTCCCGCTGTCGGTCAGGCGCGCGCTTTGGCCCCGACCGTTCACGTTGCCCCGGGTCAGGTAGCGGGCATCGATCGGACCCGGCTTCAGATAGGAAAGCTCCGCCCCGCCGACCGCCTGGTCGCTCGGCGTGAGGCGGAAAGGCAATCCGGAACGGGTGAAGGAAATTTCCCAGGCCGCCGGTTTTTCGTTAGGCGCAGAAGCGATCATCCACGGATAACGCAGCGGGAGCTGAAAGTTGGGCGTATTTGGGACGATCACTTTGTAGAAAGCCTCTTCCCGGCCCAGAAACGCGGGCAAGGTGAGCGCCGGATCCTTACGCAAAGCCAGGAAGAGCCGGGGAAGGTCAAGTCCAGCGAGGTTGATTCCGTTATAAATCCCATGGTGATTCGGATCGTTTTTAAAAAACATGTCGTGCCACTGCTCGAAATGATCGTTCAGCAGGAGGTTCAGTTCCACGTGCACATGCGCGCGCTCGCGGTTGATGCCGCTCCCGGTGTGCCCCATGATGGCGAGCTTTTCCCCCTGGTGCACTGCGTGTCCGGCCTCGACCGCGATCGTGTTGAGATGCGCGTAGAGACTGTAATATGGGCAACCGCCCCAGCGATGCTCGACCACAACGTAACGCCCGTAGTTGGAAGCGCCCGCCGCCCGGCTCACATAGACAACCTTGCCGTCCGCGATCGCGCGCACTTCGTCGAGCGGTTCGCCGCGCGCGTCGCGGTGCAGCGGCCGGATATCCATCCCCTCGTGGAAGCGCGTATAGACGATCCCACCGGCCAGTTCCATCGGATCGCGCACGAAACCGTACTGCCCGCCCTGCCAGGGGTAGGAGATCACACCGTGCAGGTTGCGTTCGACGGCCTGATAAAACTCCGGGTTGTCGCCGCGCAGCAGCGCTGTGTTGTCGGTCGGCAGGACGAGATTCAGCGACGCATCTTCGGCCCGCGCGGCGGCAATCATGGCGAGCAAGAGCAGCGCAGCGGCGCGCACCCAACCCCTCATTTCTTCTTCCGCCCGCCGATCAGCTTCCAATCCCTGTTCATCGACTTGATGTCGGCCTCGGTCAGGCCGGAAGCGAGGTAAATTTTCCCGTCGGAGACCCGCCGATCCACCTGCAACTCGGTCAGCGGCCGGCCGTTCAGGAAGATATAGAGATAAGCGCCTCGGCGCTCGACGCTCAAAGTGTCGAGGACGGTGCGCCCGTGATCGTCCAGCTCGAGGAGCGCGCCGTAGCTGCCATCCGCGGCGCGATACGGGCAGTATGCCTTGACGTCGCGCTCGGTCAGCCAGGCGGTTTTTTCGATGAAGACGTTGCGGCCCGTCAGCGAGCGAATCGGCTGCGCAAAAACGGCACCGTCCCGGGCATTCGCCTCGACGTGGACGCGGAAGACGCAATGCGGCGACCCGCCGTCGGCGCGCGTCGCCAGGAGCAGAACAAGCGCGGCGAGGAGCGGGCGTCG
>DATMNS010000019.1:0-9946 GCA_035568735.1 Chthoniobacterales bacterium
AAGCACCTGCCGATCCTGGAACAACTGAAGATTGACCCGATAGCCATCGCTCGAGACCCCCCGCGGATCTACCCGGAGCGAGAAATGCTTGCTCGACGCCAGCCAGTTTACCTCGCCGTTTTGGAGATCTTTGCGTGACACGCCAATGAGTTCGAATTGATTGTAGCCGAACGTGCGGCGCAACGTCGGATCAAGGTGGCGCATCTCCACCGGCGCGGGTCGGGGCCGCGCGGAATTGGTGGCCACGACCAGACCACTCCAGACTTGTTTGCCCCGCCGCCCAGGTTTGCCAGCTCTCGCAGGCTGCGGCGCCGCCATGAGCGTAGCGACCCCGACGAGAAGGCAGAAAAACGCGCGGCGCATCGGCTATTTCGACGCGTAATCACTTGGCAGCGCCTTCAGGCCGTCCACCCAGAGCACGGTGACACGATCCTGTTTCGTTTGGAAAATCGAAACCGTCGCATATGGGCTGACGCCCGGGTCGACCCGGGCGTTCAGGATTTGAGTGAGATACTGCGACTGGTCGGGAGCCTGTTCCTGGCGCATCACGAAAAACGTGCAGATGGCAAAAACCGCGAGCGACGACGCGCCTGTCCAAAGCAAACGGCGAATCGTCCACCAATTCTCGCGCGATTGCGGCGCCGGGCGCGTGGCGGGTCGCTCGCTTTCCGCCGCAATGCGATTGCGCAGTTGAAGGTGGAAAAATTCCTCGTTCCCCATGGCCCGCGGCTGCAACTCTTCCTTGAGCAACGCGCCGAGTTTGTGCGCCTGGTGCTTCTCCGCCTGGGCCGCGGCGCGATCGCCAAGCGAGGCCTCAAATTCCGCACGCTCCGCGTCGCTCAACTGGTCATCGACCCAGGCGGTCCACTTTTCCTCAAACGTTTTCATAAACATCGCGCAATAAATTCTGCAGTTTTTTCCGCGCATAAAAGAGGCGCGACATAACTGTGCCGATCGAGCAGCCTAACGACTCCGCAATCTCATGGTATTGCATATCCTCGATTTCCTTCATCAAAATCACGGCGCGATGCTCAGGCGAGAGTTGCGCGATGGCGGCGTCGATCCGAACGCGGATTTCCTTCTGCTCCATCCGCTCGTGCGGGAGCGCGCCGGCGTGGGGGACGGTGCGGGAAGCGGGGTCGATTTCCGTTAACTGGATCGCGTCATCGAATTCCGCCCCGGCACCCTGCACCTGCTTCTTGCGCAGCCAGTCGATCGTCACGTTCATGACGATGCGGTAAATCCAGGTATAGAACGACGATTGCCCCCGGAATCGCGCGATCGATTTCCACGCTTTCAGGAAGCTGTCCTGGGCCAGATCCCAGGCATCCTGCTCGTTATGCACCATGTTGTAAATCATTCCGAAAACTCGGTTGCGAAAGCGGCTGACGAGCTGGTCGAAGGCCTCGGTATCGCCGGCCTGCGCTTGCTTCACGAGGTCGAGCTCCGGGACATCGGCCGGCGCCGCAGTCGTTTCCGTGTCCACTTTTAGACGGGTGCTGGCCCGATTCATTCAACGGCTAGAGGCTGCCGTAGCGACGCAGCCATTCGCCGCGGAATTCGCCCATCAGCAGGATGATGCCGTCGCGGACCTGGAAGAGTCGCTGTTGCAGAGCGGCGTGCTGCTTGCGGGTGAGGGATTTCTCGCCAATGAGCTGCGCCCCGGCGTCCATCGCTACGGTGATCGCTTTGAGCGATCGCTTCAGGTAGGCGATCGTCATGCCGAGCTCCTCGGCTTCTTCGTCGCTCAAGGCCGCCGCGAGCTTCGCGCTCGCCAGTGCGGTGTGAGTCGCCAACTTGACGGCGGCCGGATCGTTTTGCAGCGCCGGGTTGGCTTCGAAAAGACGATCGATCCAAATCGTCAGGGAAAAGGCGGCGCGGTAGAGGACATGCTGTTCAAAACTTTCGGCGCATTCGTTGATCAGATTGAGGGCGGAATCTTCATCGCCCTCCTCATCGTTCTCCGCGAGGAGAGGATCCGCGTCATCATTCCAATCCTCGCCATTGTCTTCGTTGAGATGACACCAACCCATCTCGCGCGCGACAATTTCATCGCGCTGCGGATCGTCGATGTATTTCTCAAGCAGCTCCATGTATTTCTCCGTCTTCTGATCCTGCTGCTGGAGAAACCGTTCCCACTCGTATTCATCCCAAGCGCGGTCTGAGTCGTGCTCGGCCATGTCTTTTATCTAGGCCAGCTTGACAGGCCGCGCAAAAATTTTCCGCGTGGGCTCAGGAGTCGGGCCGACGCACGAATTTGCCCGTTGAACTGGTTCGCTAGTAAGTTGCTCCATGCGCACGATCGATGCAGATCCGGATGAGCAATTTTACCGTGACACGGAAGCCGTCGCGTTTCCAAAGATCGACGATCGCCAGCTCGCGCTGCTGGAGCCGCTCGGAAAACGACGAACGCTGCGACGCGGCGAGATGGTGTTCAAGGCCGGCCAGCGCGACCTTCCACTCACAGTGATCCTGCGCGGCGAGATCGAGGTTTTCGAGAAACGCGAGGAGACGGAACAGATTCTCGGGACGCCCGGGGTTCGTGATTTTGTCGGGGACGTTGCGATGCTCCAGGGGACCTCGGCGCTGGCCAGCGCCCGAGTGAAATCGGACGAGGCCGAGATCTTGCAGGTCCCGGCGGCGGAATTGCGGCGGGCGTTGGTGGAGTTGCCCGGCGTGGGCGAACCGGTCGTCAATGCCTTCATCATGCGCCGGCAGCGCCTGATGCGTGACCGGGAGTTTGCCGGGCTGCGTGTGATCGCTCTCCGCGATACGCGGGAGGGACATCAGCTGCACGATTTCCTCGCCAAGAACCACGTTCCGCATCGATTGATCGAGTTTGAAGGCGAACCGGGTCAGGCACTCGCCCGCCGTTTCAACCTAACGAGTCGCGATTTGCCGGCGCTGATCGCGGCGACCGGTGCGCCCTGGCGCCGACCATCGTTGCGCGAAGTCGCGCAAGTTGCGGGTTTGCTTCGTCCCCTCACCCAGGGGGATGAAAGCGAGATCCACTGCGACCTCGCGATCGTCGGGGCGGGGCCGGCCGGTCTGGCGGCAGCGGTTTACGCGGCGTCGGAAGGTCTCAAAACGGTGGTATTGGACGGCTATGCGCCCGGCGGACAAGCCGGCTCTTCTTCCCTGATCGAAAACTTCTTCGGCTTCCCGACCGGGATTAGCGGCGGCGATCTCACTTATCGTGCGCAACTCCAGGCCTATCGATTCGGCGCCAAGTTCTCGACCCCTTCGCAGGCGCTGGCGCTCAGTTTTCACGATGGCGAGGAGCACCGCGCCAGCCTGCAAATCGAGGGCTGTTTCGCCACCTTGCGCTCGAAATGCGTCCTCATCTCTACCGGCGCCGATTATCGCCGACTCGACGCAGAAGGCCGCGAAGAGTTTGAAAACTCCGGAGTTTACTACGCGGCCACCGCGCTCGAGGGCCAGCTCTGTGGCGGCGCCACCGTCGTCGTCGCCGGCGCCGGCAACTCCGCCGGGCAAGCCGCGATGTATCTCTCCGAAGGCGCGGCCAAAGTGCTCCTCGTCGTGAGGGGCGACGATCTCCGCAAAAGCATGTCGGATTATTTGTCGCGCCGCGTCGAGGCCTGCCAAAACATCGAAATCCTTCACCGCACCGAGATTCGCAAAATGACCGGCGGCAAGATGCTCGAGAAAGTCGAGCTGGAGCAACTCGAAACTGGCGAACGTCGAACCGTCGAGACCCCGGCTGTGTTTTCCATGATCGGCGCAAAGCCATGCACCAATTGGCTGCCACCGGAGATCGAACGTGACGAGAAAGGGTTCATCAAGACCGGGACGGCGGTCGCCGCGCACCCGGCCTGGCAGAAAAGCAAGCGCCCTCCCGGTCCGTTGGAAACCAGCATGCCCGGAATATTCGCGGCGGGCGACGTCCGCTCCGGCTCAGTGAAACGCTGCGCCGCTGCGGTCGGCGAAGGCGGGATGGCCATCGCCGGCGTGCAAGCGGCCCTCGCTTCTCCTGCCTAACGAACGCTAGGCGGTCACCGGCTGACGCTCCCTCCGCTTCGTTTGGAGGCGCAACTGCCCGCAGGCGGCGTCGATGTCGTGGCCCTTCTCGCGGCGCAACGTCGCGACCGCGCCGTGCTCGCGCAGGATACGGAGGAAACTCTCCTGGCGATTGCGCGACGGGCGCGTCCAGGCGAGGCCTTCGACTGTGTTGTAGGGAATGAGGTTGATTTTCGCCGAGAGACACGCAGCGTGTCGGGCCAGGGCGTGGGCCTGCTCATCAGTGTCGTTCACCCCGGCAATCAGGATGTATTCGAACATGAGCCGCTTCTTCTGCGCGACATAGTCGGCGCACGCCGCCAGGAGGGTCGCAAGATTGTATTTGCGATTCACCGGCATGATCTTGCTGCGCACTTCGTCGGTCGCGCCGTGCAATGAAATCGCAAGGCGAAACTGGGTCGGTTCGGTGGCCAACTTCCGAATCTGCGGTGCCAGACCGCTGGTCGAGATGGTGATGTGACGGGCTCCGATCTCCAGACCCCACGGCGCATTAATGATCCGGATCGCCCGGAGCAGGTTCGTGAGGTTAGCGAGCGGCTCGCCCATGCCCATGAAGACGATATTGTCGATCGTCTCGCCGCTCGCCGCTTCGATCGCGAGGAGCTGATCGACGATCTCGTCCGGCTCGAGATTGCGGGTAAATCCATCCAGGCCGCTCGCGCAAAACCTGCAGCCGTAGGCGCAGCCGACCTGGGTCGAAACGCAGGCGGTGCGGCGATCCGAAGCTGCGCCATAGAGAGCGGGCGACGCCGGGATGAGCACCGACTCGATCAGGTTGCCGTCCGCGAGGCGGAAGAGATATTTTCGTGTCGTGTCCTTCGAACCA
Source organism: Chthoniobacterales bacterium (assembly GCA_035568735.1). GTDB lineage: Bacteria > Verrucomicrobiota > Verrucomicrobiia > Chthoniobacterales > UBA10450 > Palsa-1392. The sequence goes on from DATMNS010000019.1 coordinate 4,865, forward strand.
AGCATCTGCACGATTTCCGGCCTGACGAAACTGAATTCCTCCGCCAGCCGCGCCCGGGTGGCAGCCGGCAGGTCGGTCATCGCGGCGAAGGAATCAACCCGCTTGCGGTAAAGCCAGTCTGCGACCTGCTTCGCGCGATAGGCCGGCTCGCCCCGGGCCGCAAAATGCGGAGTCAGCTCCTCGGGGGTGAGCGATTTGATCGCGGGCTTCGCCACGAGCGAATCTAACGGCGCGGCCACGGTTGTCATTTGCCCGCCACCAGGATGCCGTCCGGCTGTTCTTTCGTGTCGGGCAAGTCGATCTCGATCTTGTAACCGCTGGCGCGCAGCAGCTCGCGACAATCGTCATGCAGCGTCAAGCCGCGCGCGCGGCCGTGCGTGCCGATCAAAAAGGTCTTCACCGCGCCCGCCTTCATGGCTTCCGTCCCGCCTTTCAGCACCTCAACTTCCAAGCCTTGCACGTCCATCTGCAGGAGATCGATCGGCCGCCCGATCCGCCGCACGAAGTCGTCGAGCGTGATGGTCGCGATGGTCACCGTCCGGTTGCGCGGCCGGCGCAGCCCGACGCCCTCCAAGAAACGCTTCCAGCGCGCACTTGGCGAAAGGGTCCTTTCCCCGGCCACCGCCGCAAGCCGGCTGCTGTAACCGCGATCCATGAGGGTCTCGCTTCCGGCGGATGAATTGAGGCCTTCCGCGTGCAGGGTAAGGTCATCATTCGTTAGGCCATTCAGGGTCATATTTTCCCGGAGAAACCGGCGATGGCGCTCCAACGGTTCAACCCCGTGAATCGTTAGGCGCGGGGCCAGTGTCCGGGCCAGGATGAGGTAGTAACCGATCGCCGCGCCGATATCGACAAAACAGCCCCCGGGAGGAAGTCGCCGGATCAGGTCAACAAAGATTTCTTCTTCTTCCGCTTCGTGGACGTTGCGTTTCTCGTAGCGTGCCCGCTGCTCATCGAGGAGGTGATCCTCATAAACGCGGACGCCGTTGTCGAAGATGTGGACGGCGCGCGCCATGGCCCGAACAGTCTATCACAAGCGAGGCAGCCGTTCGCCCGGAGGTGGCGCTGGTCCAAGAGGGGGCCGTGGAAGGAAGGCTTGCCTAACGAACGATCGTCGCGCTCTTTCCCTTCGCCTTGGCGAGCTCCTGCTGCGCCTTGCGCTGGTTGATAACGAAGGTGTTGTTGTCGCCGAGCTTCGCCCAGGGGCCGGGCGGCACCTCGTTGAAGTCGACAAATTTCCAGTCGGTCACATCGGTGTCCTGGAGGCCGAGATAATCGCGCACCGCCGGAGAAACGTCGAGTCCGGCACCGCGGTTGAGATTCGACTTCGGCCGCTCGTTGCCGAAAACATATTCCCAGTGATCGGTGCGAAACGGGCCGGCATCTTCCCACTGCGCGTAGACCGTGCGATCACCTTTGTGGATCGCGACCCAGCGCCCTTTGCAAACGGAAACGCCCGGTCCCTGATACGCTTCGTTGAACCAGGGAATGACCCTCGCTGCCTCCGGCCGATGACCTTCGCGTGACTTGTCGTTGTAAGGCAGCGCACAATAAAACGGATTTTGCCGCGGAGTGAACTTCACCGGAATGTAATTCTGCCGGCGCGCCGGATTCGGATCGTCATAGCCGCCGTAATCTTTCGCCCAATCCGCGTCCCAACTACTGGCGTGATTCGGCACCGGGTTGTTCGCGGTTGGATTTTCGCCAATCCAGAAGACGGTCGTGACAATGTCCTTTTTCCAGGGGAAACGCTCGGCGCCTTTTCTGGTCGGAATACCTGCGACGCCAGGCGGGGTGTAGCCGATCGGGTCCACTTTCAGCAGGACGTCCTCGTTCAGGCGGTTCTGCTTTTTGCTTAGTTTAAATTTCGCCGTGACGGGCTGGGCCGGCGCCGAAGGCGCGAAAACGGCCGAGGCCGACCCCAACAAAACGGCGATGGTATGAGTGAGTGTTCCTGGTTTCATCAAAGCAAAGCTCCAGCACCGCCGGAGATAAAGCGCACCAATTAAGACTCGGTCTGAAGACCGGAAATGCGCGTGGGTTGAACTAACGGACGATAGCACGACACCCGCCGGGATCAACTGTCTTAGCCAATAAATTTTCCGACTGTCGACTCTTCCCTCTGCGAAACGCGAGGGTCGCTGCGGCCGCGACGTGCACGCTCGGCCTCCCACAGGGAGGCGTCTACAGGGGCGAGCGCCCCAAGGGAGCCTCTACAGGAATTTCCCGGGATTCAGAATATCGAGCGGGTCGAGCGCCTGCTTGAGGCGTGTATGCAGCACACGGGCCACGTCGCTGGTCGCTTCGGGCCACCAGCGCTTCTTGGCGAGACCGATGCCGTGCTCACCGGTAATCACCCCGCCCCAGGTGATGACTTGGTTAAACAGCTCGTCGAGAGCCTTTTCGACACGGTCACGTACCGCCGCATCTTCGTAGTTGGCGGCCATGATATTGACGTGAATGTTGCCGTCACCGGCATGGCCAAAAGTGGCGACCGGAAAGCCGTGCCGCGTCTGCAGGCGGCCCGCAAACTCTACCAGATCGACGAGCCGGCTGCGCGGCACGACGATGTCCTGGTTGAGTTTCGTCAAGCCAGTGGCGCGGAGGGAATTGCTGAATTCGCGTCGCAGCGCCCACAGTTTCTCCGATTCTTCCTCGGTGGTGGCGACGGTGAGCACTTCTGGCTTTTTGCTTTCAAGCAAGGTCCGCAACGCCGCCGCTTCACTTCGGACGCTCTCCGGCTGGCCATCCACATCGACGAGCAGATGCGCGTTGCCCTCCGGCACGATCGTCACGCCGCGATCGCGGCGCGCAGCTTCGAGGGTGAAGTGATCGGCAATTTCGAGCGACGCCGGCAAAAATCCCGCGGCGAAGATCTCCTGCACTGCGGCGGCGGCTTGGGGCATGGTGGCAAAAGCGGCCGAGAGCGTGGCGCGCGCCGGCGGCAACGGTAGCAGGCGAACGGTGATCTCGGTCACCACACCTAACAAACCTTCGGAGCCGACGAAGAGTCCGATCAAATCGAAGCCGGTCTTGTTTTTGTGCACGCGTCCCCCGGTGCGGAGCACTTCACCACTCGCGAGGACCACCTCGAGGCCGATGACGTAATGCCGGGTGACGCCGTACTTCAGGCAGCGTGGGCCGCCGGCATTGGTGGCGACATTTCCGCCGATGGTGCAATCCCGCAGGCTCGCGGGGTCGGGCGGATAAAAGAGCTTCCGGGCACGAACAGCCTCTGCCAGTTCGCCCGTGATCACGCCCGGTTCCACGATGGCGATTGCGTCCTCGAAACTAATTTCCTTGATCCGATTCATCCGCGCGAGCGAGAGCGCGATCCCGCCCTGGACCGGCACGCAACCGCCCACATAGCCATAGCCGGCGCCGCGGGCCGTGACCGGGATCTTGTTTTCCGAGGCGAAACGCAATAGCCGGCTTACTTGTTCGGTCGTGCGCGCGAAAACGACAACCTCCGGCTCGTGATGGGCAAACCACTTGTCGCCGCCATGGACAATTCGCGTTGCTTCGTCCTCCGCAACAATTTCTCCGCCGAGGAGCGCACGGAGTTTGGCGGCGAGGCTCATCGTTGCACCATAATCGGTGGCTCAATCACTTCCACCCGCGTGCCCACCTCGGCCGCGTCGAAGAAATGTTGCGCCATCTCTTCCGGCATGCGAACGCAGCCGTGCGAGGCGCGGTAGTGCGGGACGAAGCCGGCATGCATTCCATAACCGTCAGTGAAGCGCATGAAATACGGCATCGGCGCGCCGACAAACCGGGCGCCTTTCGGGCGCGGAGTATACACGCTGGCGTCGCGGACCAGGACCGCGCCGGAGCGCGCGACAACTTCACCGTACTCACTCGAAATGTGATCCGCGTCCTTTTGGATAACACGGTACTTGCCAGGCGGTGTCTCAAACTCTTTGCGGCCGGTGGAGATGTTGGTCTTTCCGATCAAGATCTTTCCCCGATAAAAAAAAGCCTGCTGCGTAGTGAGATTGATGAGAATTTTCGGCGTGCCCCTGGCAGTGGGATCGTTATTCCAGGAGGCAAGGACCGGAAAGTGCGAAGCAAGCGAGGTCTGGGTCGCGACCGAACGGTGCGGACGAACGCCGATGTCGTTAGGCAATTCGGTGCAACTGACGAAACCGAAACCGACCGCCGCCGCGAGGAAGAGAGAACGGTGCAGCGGGGGCGGCATCATGATCTCGTGATTGTAACGTCGCGCCGCTCCTTTCACAACGAGTGCTGCGCCACCCGGAGGAACAGTTATCGCCAATCTGAATGCACAGGACACCGACTCTTTCAGTCGCCGCCCGTTCCCTCCTCACGGTTGTTGCGGTGATGTTCTGTCTCCGTGTTCCAAGAACCCGGCCTTTGGTCTCTCTGGTCGCAAACTCGCTCCTCGTCCGCCGTGACTGAGTCACAGGCTCGGGCGCCTTTTCTATCCATGCCTCGCACCAAGCTGATCGAGGATCGCGAGAACTACCGGTACGCCGAATACCGCCGCGACGGCGGCGTCGAATGCGGCCGTCGCAAATTCGTTAGGGGGTTTTCCGCAGAATTAACGTCCGCTCGGGTTGGGCGAACACTCCCGTCGTGCCGACGGACCACAGTGTGCCATGCGGCGTGACGGTGATGCCGTGCAGGCGGTTATTAGAGCGCTTTTTATCGGGGCTTACGACGAAGTTCCAACTCGATCCGTCCCAGTTCTCTGTTAAAGTCTGCTCGGCGCTGCCCAAGAGGGGCACAATATACTGACCGGCGGTCCAAATACTGTTGCTCGATAGAGCGACGACGCCGACGAGGACCTGATTGGTAGCGTTGAGGTTGAAATCCGGCGTGCCGACAATATTCCAGACCGTGCCATCCCAGTGTTCAACGAGTGTGCTTAAACTGCCCGCGTTACCGACCGCCCAGACATCGGCGCAAGACATTGCCTCACAACAAGCTCTTCGTAACGGGTTTGTTACGTTCAGAACAACCTCCAGGGGACGAACAGCCTAAATCAGTAATCCACGAGACAGGCCCGCGAAAAGAGCCCGGAAACTCTGGGTCCACTCTCCTGCACTACGCCTGCTGCTC